>JAHJJF010000100.1 GCA_018823135.1 Pseudomonadota bacterium | reverse complement strand
CCCTGGCAATAATTGATTCAATTGTTTTAGATTAGAAGATTTGGTTCTCAGGGTCCGTATATTTACTGTGTCCTGATCCTCTTTGGGCCTGTCTGATTCATGTGGCCGACGAAGTTTGTCGGAGGCTTATTCAGTCATTAACCTGTTGAAATTTCAGGAGGCGATAGTTCAGTATCCGTCATTTCACGGGATTATCAAGATTGTAATCCCTTCATGAGTTCATTCAGAATTCGATCATACTCATCATGAAGCTCGGTTATCGGCTGTTCATTTCGTTCTGCTTTGCGGATTGTTTGGGAGTCGGGGAAAGAGGCGAGCAGTTTCGCTCCCAGGGCATTTTCCAGAAAGGTTTCATCCGCAATGCTTTCAATAAGGTTACCGACAAAGTGTATCCGGGGGATGGCTGCCTCGCGGGCGAGTTTCTGGATTTTCAATGCGGTGCGAACGCTTGATTTGGATGGTATGACAACGATCAGCAGGTGATCGACGCTGGCAATGGTTCCACGGCCCAGATGTTCTACCCCTGCTTCCATATCAAGGAGTATGGTCTGGGACGGGGACAATATAAGTTTTGTGAGCATTCTTTTCAAAACAGTATTTTCAGGACAGGCGCATCCCCCTTCCGCGGTCTGTATGGCGCCGAGCACCATGAGTTTGATGCCGTTGTGTTCAATCATGTAACGGCTCATGATATCGTCCACCTGCGGATTGATATTATAAAACGGCGAGCCTTCGACCTTGCCTGAGCGTTCCACCAGCAGGTCTTTCATGTCGGCAATGGGTCTGATGCTGTCGATGTCGGTAACGCCGATGGTCTGGGCCATATGTGGACTGGGATCGGCGTCGATCACCAGGACCTCCTTATTCCCCTTGCTGAGATGGGCTGCAAGCAAGGATAAAATGGTAGTTTTGCCCACCCCGCCTTTGCCGCTGATTGCTATTTTCATAATTGATAATCCTTGTTTTCAGAAAAAAGATCGGTTTGCGTCAGGGTCTGTGCAAATCTCCTGTTCTTCTTTTTAATATTTCTTCTCTCAGATCCTTGCACAAACAACTTAATTCTGAATGCGGCAAAAAGCAATGAGCCCTGTTTTATGAATTAAAGGTTTTCATGAAATAAGTACCACATGGTGGTATAAAATCGTTGACATGTTTCAGTCAAGCCGTATACCTTGCAGCTTCATTAATATACGCATCATTAAACCCTTCATGTGAGCAATATGGAAGAGAAAAACAAAATATTGGAATGCGCTGTTGATGCAATTATAACCATTGACGCCCAGGATACCATAACCGCTTGGAATCCGGCGGCGCAAAGCATATTCGGCTGGTCAACGGAGGAGGTAATGGGAAAGAAATTTTCCGAGACCCTTCTTCCTGAAATAACCAGGAAAAAGTATTTTGAAAGACTGGAACATTATAACCGGACAGGCGAAACGACCCTTTTGAACACTCCCCTGGAAAACAATGTGCTGCACCGTAGCGGGCATGAATTTCCTGTGGAGTTTTACGCCACTTCAACCCAAAACATTAATGGCAATTCATTCATAATTTTTGCCCGTGATATAACGGAAAGAAAATATCGAGACCTGAGGATAAGGCAGGCTTATCAAAGTCAGAGCGTTACAAATGCCATTCTGAAAATTTCCCTGGAGCATACTTCCATCGACGAAATGCTGTCTCGTTCCCTTGATCATATTTTATCCCTGGAAAGCATCAAACTCATACCGCGGGGGGCTATTCTCCTGGTTGAGGACCACCCGGATATCCTCGAACTGAAAGTTCAACGTGGGTTTACTGTTGAGCAACTGACTGCCTGCGGCAGAGTGCCCTTCGGCAAATGCCATTGCGGCCGAGCTGCTACAACCGGAACTATCCAGTTTGTAGAATGCATTGACCATAAGCATGACATACTGGTGAAAAACATGAAACCCCATGGCCATTACTGTGTGCCCATTCAATCTGGCAGCAACATCCTCGGTGTTCTTGCCCTTTATCTTAAAGAGGGGCATTGCCGCAGAATAGAGGAAGAAGAGCTTCTTCTGGCCATCACCAATATTCTCGCCGGTGTGATCGAGCGTAAAAAGGTTGAGGAGCAGCGATTTGCACTCATCGACAGCCTCAAGACAATCATTACTGATCTCCTGGATGAAAAGAAATTCAATGAATCCATTATTCAGAGTCTCAATGTCGGGCTCATGGTGCTTGACCTGAAGGGTCGGATCGTCACCAGTAATCCTGTGGGCAGGAAAATTCTTGAACAGTTCGCCTATGCCTTTTATATAGACGGAAAATCTCTCGGGGAAATCGTCGGCATCAATGCGGCAGCTGAAATGATGAAAATAAAGAATCCCATGCCCGGAAAAACCGATGAACTTCGTTTGCTGACACGGAAAAATGAAGAAAGATTTCTGCGATACACTGCTGCCCCGCGGGAGGATTCCACCGGTAAAAAAGTCGGCATCATTGTTTCCTTTAACGACGTTACCAGGATGAAATACATTCAGGAAGAAATGGAAAAAATGAATCGCTTGAGCACGGTTGCGGAAATCGCTTCAGCTGTTGCCCATGAGGTGCGAAATCCTCTTGCCGGGATCAAGACCATGTCTCAGTCCATTGAGGAAAACATGGCCGCAGATGATGAGAACCGCGAGTATATCAAAAGAATCATCAAGCAGGTCGATAGGCTGAATGAACTGCTCACCGAGTTTTTCACCTATGCAAAACCCGGCAGCGCCAAAAAGGTTGAAACGTCACTCTTTGATATTGTCAGCGAAACAAAACCATTGATCAAGCTCAAGCTCCATAAGAAAAATATTTCTTTATCAGAGGAATATGGAGAGAGCCTGCCGGATATCCTTGTCGACCCGAACCAGCTGCAGCAGGTATTTCTCAATCTGATGCTCAATTCAATTGACGCGGTGTCGGTTGACGGCAGAATAAGCATCCGCGCAAACCGGCTTGAAGTTCATGACAAGGAGAATTACTGCCTGGTGTATCCGGGTTTAAAGGAAGGAATTGATTATGTTGTGGTCTATTTCAGCGACAACGGCCCGGGAATGACTGTTGAAGTGGCTGAAAAGGCATTCGAGCCTTTTTTTACAACCAAGCACGATGGCTCCGGACTGGGGCTTTCCATTGTTTATCGGATTCTCAAAACGAATAATGCGTTGATTTACATTGATTGCACCCAGACAAGCGGCACAACATTCATCATGTTTTTTGAGGCGGGGAAAAAATGGGAAAAATCCTGATAGTTGAGGATTCCGAGGACTTGTGTTTCACCCTTGAGAATATCGTCCGCAAGGAGGGCTTTTCGGTCTTTGCCGGCAATTCCGGGACCCGGGCCCTTGAAATTCTCAGCAACCAGATAATTGACCTTGTTTTTCTGGATATCGGCCTTCCGGATATTGACGGCATTACCCTGATCAGCAGCATTCATGAAATTTCTCCTGATACCGATATCGTCATGCTTACCGGTATGAACGATGCCAATTCCGCACTCCAGTCCCTTAAGGCCGGCGCCATAGACTATATGCTCAAACCTTTTGAGCTCATCGAGTTCAAGCATAATCTGCACCGGATCATGCAGGGTCGTAAAGCCATAAAACTTACAAACCTTGAATGCCGTGAATCCGGAATTGAAAATATTTTAGGTGTAAGTAAGCCAATCAAAAAACTTAAACAGGAGATCAAGACCGCAGCAAGGGTGGGCGCTCCGGTGCTGATCAGCGGCGAAACCGGCACAGGCAAAGAGCTGGTTGCCCGGGCGATTCATTCTTTGTCAGGGGACCGGCGAGGAGTTTTTGTCAAAGTCGATTGCGGGACATTATCGGCAAATGTTATCGAGTCGGAACTTTTCGGCCATGAAAAGGGGGCATTTACCGATGCCGGAAAAGATAAACGCGGCCTTGTTGAAACGGCCGACGGCGGCACCCTGTTTCTCGATGAAATAGGAAATCTTCCTCTTGCACTTCAGCCTGTGCTGCTTCGCCTCATTGAAGAGTCTACCTTCAGGCGGGTCGGCGGCGTCAAGGATATACATGTTGCGGTCCGGGTTATAGCTGCAACCAATATTAATATTGAAAAGGAGGTAAAACAGGGGAAATTCCGGGAAGACCTTTTCTACCGTTTGAATGTAATCCCTGTCAAGCTTCCGCCTCTACGGGTACGCGATAAGGATATTCTTCTTCTGGCTGATTATTTCATCCGCAAGTTTGCAGGTGAAATGAAAAAGAAGATAAAAGGGATGGCGCCGGAAGCTGAAAAAGCGCTTCTTTCGCAATCGTGGCCGGGAAATGTCCGGGAACTGAAAAACCTTATTGAGCGGGAGGTTATATTCTGCAACAAGGACTGGCTTATCTTGGATCATTTAATTGCCAAAGACGATACGTATATTGATTTAGACCCCGAAGAACTCCTGACCCTTGAACAGATGGAAAGGAAATATATCATGCAAGTGCTTGCGGCGGCCTCAAACAACAAAACCCAGGCTGCAAAGATCCTGAACATTTCAAGAACTACCTTACGCGATAAACTCAAGTAACTAGCTATTCATGAAAAACATGAATTTTTATCTCTGATTCCAGGAAGGTTGAAATTGCCGGGCTCGTAGATACGCGAGAGTCTTGAGACTTCGAATGACTCGAGACGGACGCGTATTCCGTTTCTGACTTG
>JAHJJF010000099.1 GCA_018823135.1 Pseudomonadota bacterium | reverse complement strand
TCTCCGCATAATGAGGTTCAAAACCGGAGCTGCTTTCATCTGCGGCGTTTCCTGCTATCGAGCCATCGGCCAAAGGTTTCCCTGATTCAAAAATAATCGTGCCGTCGCTGTCTTTTACGGTAAAATGAATCCATGTCCGCCTGATGGGAATGCCGCTTGGGAATTTATGGCCCACGAGATTTTCAACCTGGACCTCAGCTGTGAGCCGCTTTTTGTTTTGCTCTGCCTGGGCAATGGAAATCCGCGCGGTATCTTTCTGGAGCTGAGCAATGGTCCTGGCCCGGGTGTCAGCCAATTTTGCCTGAGACGCCCTGATATCCAGCACCGCCAGATTATCCATCAGAATATTGAGCATAAAAACATTACCCCCGACAAAATGATGCTGGGAAAAATGGTCCTTGGGCTGCACCTCCTTGGGCGCATAATAGGCAATGACCACCCCGCCATCTTCTGAATGGGGCATATGGCATTCCTGACAGAGCCGGACTTCACCCACCTTTTCGCTTATTTCGTGGCGCTTGCCAATGGCTTCACCGTAAATACTGTTCAACCATTCGAGATACACCGTCTGTTCCGGAAAGGTACCGACAACATTTCCCTTGGAATCCACATACGGCGTGTACAGCATATGACAGGCTGCACACAGTGCTGAGTCATTCATCTGCGGCCCGTAGGCAGGATCAAACCCCACACTTACTTTCATGGTGTCGCGAATCGGATCACGGTACGGCCCGAAAATCTTGCGGTCCGGAGCCGGGGTCTTCATGTCAATTGTAAACTTACCGCTGAAAGTCTCCTCAGTGCCCAACCCCTTATCCTGGATCTGATGGCAGAGGCTGCAGGAAACCCCATCCTGGGCTGCTTCGTGAAGCTTTGAATTTCGATCCAGATAGGCGTGGAAGACGCCGACCTTGCTGTCGGTTTTGTATTTATCCGGAAGCTCGTTTTCCTGGCGATAGGCCATAGGCATGTGGCAGGAGACGCATTTCTTTTCAATGACCTCTTTAAGCGCCGGATTTCTCGATACCTCAGAGGCAACCTTTGCCTGCCATAAGGGATCTTTTGCAGCATTTGCCATCATTGTCGACCGCCAGTGATTGGCAATGGACATATCTTTGCCGTTTTTATCCACAAGAATGGAGTGGCAGTTTGCACAACGCCCGGAACCGATAAAATTCTCATTGATAAACGGGCTCAACGGCCCACCAAGACGGAAGTCGGTGCCGATTCTTTTCGGCACATGTTGAGATAAATCAATTGATTCGGCGCGGACATTCTCCTGGGAGTCAGAAAAAATGGCAAGTAAGACAACAGAAATACCTACAATGCTTTTGCAGAGAATGGAATGTGTACTCATTGAAATCATCGTTGCTCTCCGTTTCGGCTTATTATCAATTAATAAGGAAATCACTCCGGCCTGAGTCATATCGGATGCAGCCACTGTATCAATAGCTGGTTATGGTTCGCAACTGATAAATATTCTTAAAACAAAAAAATCCCACTACCGGCAGCACTGTCATTGAAACTGTCTGCATGGATTTCTGCAGGAAGGCAAACTTGGGTACAATCAATCTCATTCAGACCAGTTTTTCTTACCTGCCCGTGTTTGTTTCACTCGGCTTTTATGTTTTTTATCGTCCAGGCGTTTTCGTTTTGATGCCTTTGAGACCCTGGTCTTTTTCCTTGGTTTTTCCCTGGCAAGGGCCCAGACCAGCAACTCGACAAATCTTTCAATTGTCGCAGCCCGGTTCAACCCCTGGGTGCGGTAGCGAAATGAGATAACCCGCAGTATCCCCAGTTTGTTGATGCGGGTTTCAAGACGATGCAAAATTCTGTTTTTTTGCTCGTCAGAAAGACTGGGAGATGCCTTGACATCAAATAACAACGTAACCCTGGTATTCACCTTATTAACGTTCTGGCCACCAGGCTTACTGCTCCGGGTAAAGGTAAAGGACACCTCCCGCTCCGGTATTTCAAGGTATTGATTAATTTGTATCATTTCACAAAGAACACTCTTTTTGCTCTAAGCACCCATACATTTCGTAACAAATTAACAAATACATTAACAATTCAATAACATAAATCAACAAATATGGTAACGAACCAGAATGTGTCGCGGTTATAGAGAGAGCAAAAAAAGTACTCCGCTTGACCAAGATACGATCAATCAGGTGCTTGAGTAAATTGGATTATAATCCTTACCGGCAGAATAATTGTCTTTACCGTGACAGTTGATCCACACAGGTCCCACTGCAGATTTGGCTGACATCGCTCCACGTTGCATGTTTAGTTGCAGTACCATCACTGTTGAGCACAAGAGTGCCGCTTTCTGTAAAATAACCATCCAACCCACCGTCAAATTTAAAGGTGTTGCCGCAAACCGTTCCGGAATAAGAAGCTCCAATCTCAGCCGTATAGTTGGCACTGGATCCTGTTTGATTGACCGTAAGGGTGATTGGTACATCTATGTCATCAGGGCAGCCGGTGTTTGTACAGGTATAGGTGCCTGACCATGTCCCGTTAAAATCTGCAGGCTCCTGGGTGCAACCCTCTCGGTTAACTTTTAAATCGCTTGCACTAAGGCTTCCGCTCACCGGCGAGGTAATCTGAAGGCATATGGTAAAGGCGCCGGCATTAATAAGCTGCACGGTTGACGGATTGGCGGTGACAGTTGCCGGTTCAACCGAGACAGGATCATTGGAATCGTCAACGGAAATTACGAATGGTCCGTATGCTGCACCATCATTACAAACAATAGCAAGATCACTTGATGAGCCGATGCGAGCTGTAAGGTAAGCCATGGAAGACGCATTTGCCGAAGGTGTCAGCAAGGCCAGGATTTTCTTCAACAAGGGATTGCTTAATCCGGCAGTTACTACATTCCCCGCATTAATAGTATCCTGAAGGTTGACGGTGATCGTATCATAATTTTTTGCCCCGGCAGGTAAGGTATACAGGAAACTAATATCTGTCTGCTGCCCGGCTGTGATCTGGACATTATCAATATGTGCGCTGAGCGGCACACTGATTTCGGAGCCATCGGATGTCTGACTGGTTTGGGTTGGCGGGTCATCGGAACTCTGACAGCTCACAATGAATAGAAAGATCGCAAGAGCAAAGAAACTGAGCGAACTGTAAACAAAAGATTTGCCGACCAATTTTGCTTTCATGGCTTTCCCCCCTATAAAAAAGTAGCAATCATAAAACAAACTGTATTTTCTTTTTTATGCAGAAAAACTGTCAGATGAACACAAAAAAATGAAAACAACGGAACAAAAGGAGAAATAAGGCCAATAGAGGACGGCAAAAAGGGGACAGGTTGAATTTTTCTCTCCAGCTTGAGGGAACTGAATTCTTTTCTCCTGTTTTTGAAAAAAGACAAAGAAAGACAAAGGGGTCAACAAAGGGGTCAAGTCTGCTGTTGGCTTTAACAACAACAAAGGGGTCAAGTCTGCTGTTGGCTTTTAGTCAGGAACACAAACAAAGGCAAAGGGGTCAAGTCTGCTGTTGGCTTTTAGTCAGTATTATCTCTATTTTTTCCAGATGTTTTTGCAAAGCTCGGTCTATCTCTTTCCGTGCTTTTATCCGCTCGACAGCACTGCTTACTGTACTGTAATTGCTTATTTGAAAATGTTTACCAACAGCTGCAAGTGTAACTCTGCTATGACGGCGGACAAGATAAATCGCGACATCTCGCGGAAAATTCTCGGTACCCCTTTTAGACACTGCAATCTGCTCTTTCTTTACCTTAAAATGTTCACAGACAATACCAATAATTCTTTCTGGTGAAGGGGCAAATTTTCGAGACTCAGGGATCTCCGTATGAAATCGCAAATGGTCAAATTTATCTTTTAACCAATCTTTGAATGGAGCACTGCCCAAGACCGATGCAAGGTTCTTCAATGAGTAAAACCGCCCGATCTCCTCGGTTTCACTTTGTGCAACAAAATCTATATAGGCTGGCATGCGACTGCTCTTCTTATCGGATAGCATTGACAACAGAAAATCCTTATGCAACCAGCCCCATTGTTTTTTCTTGGAAACATATCCATGGTGACTGCTCCATACAAAATCATTTAATTTCGAAACAATTCCTGCTCGTAACGGATTTCTGTGGATATAGCGCAATACTTCGAGAAGATGGCTGTCCTCTTCGACAAGTACCGCTTTGTATCTGCCGCGAAACAGTTGTCCGTCTTTCTTGTGGTTGCGGTTAAAGCGCTGGGTATAGACACCGTTTATATGCCGCATACATCGCGATATGTTACCGTCGGGAGTTTGGACCAGCAAATGGTAATGATTTGCCATCAGACAATATGCAGATACATTAAGATTCCATCCATCAGATGTCTCATAGAGAACCTTGAGAAAGGTTTCATAATCCTTCTGAGACAAGAAGATATTCTCCCTTCTCCTGCCGCGGTTCATGACATGATACCAGGCTCCGGGATATTCTATGCGTAATGGTCTTGACATGTTTGATATTTACCACAAACTAACCCAAAAGCCAACAGCAGACTTGACCCCTTTCGGACCCCGACCCCTTTCGCGACCCCTTTCGGACCCCTGACCCCTTTCGGACCCCTTTCTCCTTTCCTATTCATATTCCTCCTCAGCCGTAGTCGGTATTTGCGCCCAGAAAATCGATGAGTCAAACCAAAAGGGATAACCCATATGCAAACCTGCGGCATCCCACTCCTTTAAAGGATCATGAAAATGATTGGCAAACCTCAAGGAAATTTTAGGTTTGTCCTCATCCGTGCCGCCTTGACTGATCCATTTTAGTATTGTTTTATTTTCAGTTCCTGACATTAGTTCTGTTAATAATCCCTGGTCAAATCCAAAATCTGTTAGCAAATTTTGTGTATCTAAAATTGATTGGCGTGAAGCGAATTCATTAATCGCAGGGTGGACTATCTTTTCATCATATCCACTAGATATTGCCGGAATAAAAACAAATATTATACCTAGTACTTTTAGAAATATTTTTTTCACTTGAGCACCTTCATTTTTATTTGCCAAAGACTACCTTTCTTTCTTCTTGTTCAAGCTCACTTAATTTTTTAAACTTGTGACTAGGGGCATCAATGTTTGGGATATTATAAAGATTCTCCTTCCTCTCCTCCCGGGTTGTAAGCTTGGGAAGTTTGATGGTGACGGGTTTCTTTCGCGGAAGGCAACCCTCTTCTCCCCATTCACTGATAGAAGTACCAGCATGCCGGGAAAAAGCGCCATAACCAGGTTTAAAAACTATTGGATAACAATCTGTATGCCAGCCACACAAGGGGCGGAGGGTAAATATCCTGTGCGACGGGATACGAAACTCGCCGTTGGCATCGGTCAGAACTTCAACCGCATCGGCAAAGCTTGAAACCTGTCCGAAACAATCATTAAAGAAACGCAAGAAAACCACCGCGCCCTCGATGGGTTCCTCGGTTTCAGTATCCACAACCTTGCCCATGTACGGCCCGTAACTGTTAGTTATGGCGCAGCCGCTGGAAATGGTCAGAATTGTGAGCACTGCCAATAAGCGAATTAATGTATTCATGTATTCTCCTGGATATTTTATTATCAGTACTGTTCTATTTTCCAGAGTCCGTCATCCCCTTTGATGAAATAAATATAATAGGTCAAAGTAACCGGCGTTCCCTCGATATCCTGAGTTCGGTGAATCCTGTATTTTGCCCTGTCGTCGTCAGCATATATCATTTCAATATTCTGTAAGTTCATTTCTGCTATTAGATCTGGCAGCTGGCCACTTAACGCGTTAAATATCGGTCTGTATTTATCTTGTGATCTTGTAGCAAAATACCCCAATCCTCCTTCAACATCCTGCACAGACAAAGCCGCCTTCATCCCATTCCACTTAGCCTTCAACAGCGCGTCAAGCCCAGCCTTATCGAGCACATTGACCATGATCTTCTGGGCATATTCGTTATTTTGAGGATCGGTAACAGTGTAGTAGACCGTGTAGAGTCCGGGCAATGAAAAAGTCAGGGCGAATTCGGTTTCGCTCACCATATTCATGGAGACTCCAGGATTACCGGAATAGGTCCCATCATACGTCTGGGGAGTAAACGTCAGGTGCGGCTTGACGGAAAGCCTGCTGTTTAACGGCGCGATGCCTGATTCCGGGAAAATATCAAGCTCGATCCAATTCGTGGTATTCGAGGTATCCACATTCACCGTGATTGAATGCGAGACCGTTGTATTGTCCGGCAAGGTCGCCGTGTCGTTAGGGTGTTATTGTTACAGGTACTGGCTTGGCTTTAATGAAATCAGGCCAGGAGGCTGTCCAGAAACCATCCATGTCGGGGTTATATACATACCAATGGAAACCCTGGTGGGCATAAGAACCACGCCAGAGTTGCGCAATCGTAAAAGATAAGTCCTGGTTCACCACTGAAACATAACTGATCTCGGAAGTGGATCTTGTCTCCTCAGCCCTTACTCCTATTTCAGACCCTTCAGACAGGAAGATGATTTTACTGTACATCCCCGGTTCAATGGCATAATTCAAGGCATAATGCGTGAAAATTCCATTCACCGGGAAAAAACCTATTCTCCCGCTTACCGAATAATTAAACAGATCCCGTTCCGGCGCCCCATGAGGATAATCGCTTAAGCTCGTTAGTGTCTGGTTGTAATAGTACTTATCAGTGTTATTGGACAATCGGAACACCATTGGTTCATTCAGGTCAACCATGCCCACGGCAACTGCGTTCTCCCGTTCATTGCCGAGTGTCCCCTTGAAAACCACCTGCAGGTAAAGATCGGTTATGCCCACCGGAATTGGTGAGGCGGAAAAATCAAATATCTTTTCCTCGGCTTCGACGGAAGTTAAGGATGTGATTGGGACTGGCGCTGAAACAGAATAGGAGAAATTCGCTTCTCTGGAATACTCATCCGGCGGTTCGTTGAACAGGTCGGGCTGGTAATCGGTCCTTCTCTTATACTTGGCGACGGCAACCAACGTTCCTGCTCCCATTGCTTCAATAATTGGATTATCAAATTCATCCAAGCCGAGCTGGGAATTATTTCTTATTTTTGCCCGGATCTCGGTGAAATACTGTTCACCGGTTCGGATACCGTCTGCATCAAAAAAGGATGCGTCGTCAATTATCCCGTATACATACCGATCCGGTGCACTAATCTCAATATCCCCCCGGAAAAAATAATCCAGAAGCGCTGTGGAGTAGCCTACTGCGGCCGGGATGAGGCGGGACGCATAATCTTCATGAATTTTATCATCAAGCATCCATTTCGGGGGAGCATTTCGTTTTACTGTATCCCTTGAAATAATACTTGCTCCAGCTAATCTGATATTGTCGGTTCCACCAGCATAACCATATAGATAGATCCTGTTGTCCTCAGTGTTATCTTCGGCAATGACTTTTTCTGGCGTTCCCCAATCGACTACAAACCACGTATCAAGACCTGCTTCAGGATAGGCATAATCATCATTGATAGAATTTTTACTGAAAAAGTTTGCATTGGTATACTCGGCAAGACCTACAGAAGTGAATAAAGCGTTGCCTTGAGCATTGACCGTCATCTGAGGATTACTGCCGTTATAGACATTTTGGTCCCAGAGTGCTGTTATCTGCACAGGAGCTTGAAATGTAGTTACTCCTCTGCTGAATATTGAAGGATCTACTTTAACACCCGAATAATTCAATGAGTTCCAATTTTCATCGAGTGCGGCCCAGATTTCAAAAGGATCTGTTTTCCAGGTTTGGGGAAATGGAATACTGAATGGATGTGAGTCATTTCGAACATGAGCAGGTACAGCCATGTCGGATACGAGATGCATCAAATGTCCCAACATGGCGAAAGTAATTGCAAAACCCTCTTCCTTGCCTGTTGCCAATGCTTGATAAAAGTATTGCCTTGCCCATGGCCACGAATAATCGTTTTTAAAGTTTATGGCGTTGGTCGGTGTTTGTGCCCAACTAATGGATGATTCTGTCGTAGGTAATAATGGAATATCGAGACCAGCCTCGTCCCAAGATTTAAGAGGATCATGAAAATGATGGGCGAACCTTAAAGAGATTAAAGGATTGTCTTCATCCGTGCCGCCTTTTTCAATCCAATTTATTATTTTCTTTCTTTCATTGTCTGGCCCTTGTATTTCGGTATCCAAACCCCTTTCAAAGCCTAATTTATTTAATAAATCCTCTGTTATTAGAATTGATTGTTCTGTTGCATTAGTATTAATTGCAGGATGCACCTTTGTATCATCATAAGCATATGAAAGGAAAGGCAGGTAAATAATTAAGGCTACGATTATAACAAATTGTCTCTTCACGGAAATCACCATTATTTTTGCTGAGTAAAAACTAAATCTGTTTCAAATTTTTCTAATTCTTTGAGTTTCTTATATTTCTCTTCTGGTGCATTGATATTCGGGATGTTTCGTAAATTTTTTTTCCTCTCTTCCCTTGTCTTAAGTCTAGGAAGTTTAATGGTGACGGACTCTTTATCAGGGAAATGCCCTTCCTTGTAATGACTTATAGAAGATTGCCGGTGACCGGGATAAGCGCCATATCCAGGCTTGAAAATAATGAACATCGGATAATCCCACCCGCTCAGAGGTCTGAATGTTCCGATTCTGTTAACCGGTATAAGAAATTCACCCTCCTTACCTGTTAAGACTTCATCAGCACCCTCAAACATGGAAGTACCACCCATCCCTTCGGTAAAGTACTGGACAAACACAACAGCTCCCTCAATGGGCTCTTCCGAGTCCTTATCCACAACCATACCCATATAAGGGCCGTAGGAATGAGTTATGGCACAGCCGGAAAGGAGGTAACCTGCAATAATGATCAAAATGAATTTTACTGTTTGCTTCATGATTTCCCCTTTAATTAAAACTGTTCGATTTTCCAGAAACCATTCTTGTCTTTGATGAAATAGATATAATACGTGATTGTTACAGGATTTCCGTCAATGTCGTGGACCCTGTTCATTCTAAATTTTGTTCTGTTGTCTTTACTGTAAATCATCTCAATATCCTGAAAATCCTCAACAATCTGTGGGAGATCAGGACTGATTACATTCAAAGCATATCGATAATTTGTTTTTGACGACTCAAGAAAATAATCCAGCCCTCCCTCAACATCCTGAGCACTTAGGGCTCCCTTCATCCCGTTCCATTTGGCTTTGAGAAGCGCGTCGAGGCCGTCCTTATCCATGACATTAACCATGACCTTCTGTGAGTATTCGATATCTTGAGGATCGGTAACAGTGTAGTAGAGCGTGTACAGTCCGGGCAATGAAAAAGTCAGGTTGAATTCGGTTTCGCTCACCGTTATCATCGAGACGCCAGGGTTGCCGGTATAGGTCACCTCATACGTCTGGGGAGTAAACGTCAGGTGCGGCTTCACGGAAAGCCTGCTGTTTAACGGCGCGATGCCTGATTCCGGGAATACATCAAGCTCGATCCAATTCATGGTATTTGAGGTAACCACATTCACCATGATTGAATGGGAGACCGTTGTATTATCCGGCATGGTTGCCGTGGCGGTAATGGTGTTTTCCCCTTCCTGAAGAGGAACATTATTGGCAAAGAATTGATTGCCGTTCACCTGGGCAACAATTCCATTCACCGTCACTCCGACCTCGGAGGAATCCGTGCCTCCAACAATCCCCTGCACCAGAACATACGGTTCGGTAATCATCGCCCCGTCAGTCGGGAAAGTAATAGCAATGCCGGCTTCAAATGAATCCAAGACCTGCACGGTGACTGCCGCCGTGTCCGTGCCGCCAGGACCGGTTGCCCGGAACCAATACGAAGTGGATTCCGCAGGAGCAAATAACCCGCTGCCATTTGGTCCGACAAACGGTGCAAGCACAGTGAGACCGGAACCGATTTCGCCGGCAGATGCTTTGGTGGCGCTCCAAGACAGCATGGTGCTTTGGCCGTAAAAAATTGCGGATGGATTGGCGGTCAGTGTGGCTACGGGTGGTGGAGGTTTAACAATCAGGGTCGCGCTTGCAGTAGAAGTACCGCTCGGACCACTGGCCGTAATAGAATAGGTGGTTGTGGTCACGGGAGAAACACTTGTACTGCCGCTTGTTGCCACCAACCCGATACCATTGTTAATTTCGGCGCTGTCAGCCCATGAAGAACTCCACGTAAGTACGGCGGTGCTGCCCTGTACAATAGTGGCCGGAGAAACCCATATGGAAACCGCTGGCGGCAAAACAACCACCCTTACGGTTCTGGTGTCCGAACCTCCAGGTCCGCTGGCGATTAGAGTATATGTGGTCGTTGCTGTGGGCGTCACAATAACCGATCCGGTGACAGGCATGACACCGATACCGTTATCTATGGTGACACTATCTGTATAAAGAGTCGTTTCCCAGTTGATTGCAGCTGTTTCACCCGGCTGAATTGATTCCGGTGTAATTGCTGCCGATAACACAGGTGGCGGATATCCCACTGTGACGGTTACCCCTGAGGTCGCGACCCCAAGAGGACCCTGGGCGGTCAAGGTATATACCGTGGTCTCCGCCACGGTTACCGGCATTGAACCACGGCATGGCACTTCACCTATTTCGGGTTCAATAAGGCATTTTGCCGCATTACCGGAGGACCAACTCAGGACTGATTCTCCGTTTGGATCAAAGGGCGGATCGGCCGAGAGGTGCGCAAAAACCTGGGGCATATCATAAAAGTATACAGCCCCCGGATGATAAAGATATGTTCCCGGATTTATGTAACTGGGATCGTCTTCATAATCGCCAATAATAATGTGATTGTCGCTGATGGCGACATTTGGCCCGAACTCGTCGTGTTCAGAAACAATACCGGCATACAGGATATTCTGTTCCTTCCACTCGGTGCCGAATTTTTTGAACACATAATTGGAATTAAATGGGTGAAAATCATTAAAGTTATAACCCGCTCCAACAACAGCATAATTTTCCGTGATATCAACGGAGAGACCGAAATACAGCCGTTCGATGTTATCGCTTGCAATAAGCTTGGCCTGCTCCTGCCAGCCGTTTAGTCCGCGATGAAAAATATAGGCGGCTCCGGCATTATCCCTTGTCACAACTTCTTCCATTGATGAGGATTCCATCCCAAACGGAATCATTTCTGCGGCCGGGGGCTGTGAACCACCGGAAACCTCATCATTGCCAATCGCACCGGCAATGATGTAATCACCGTTGATGGATACAGAATATCCAAAAAAATCATGGCCCTCGCCATCGCTCGAGGCGAGGATTGTTTCCTCGGCCCAAGTTGAACCGTCATATTTATACACATAAACTGTGCCCATATCTCCTTGGAAGACATTGTACGGCGCTCCAGCAACCGCATAGTTACCGCTTATGGATACGGAATTGCCGAAATGCCAGTATGATTCAGCATCACTTGGAGAAAATTCTGCTTCCAGATCCCAGGTGACACCGTTGTATTTGAAGAAATAAATCTTGGGCGTGTACAGATTATTATTGTTGGTATCCACCCCAACAATGGCATGATCGCCGCTGATGGAAACTGCATAGCCGAAATATTCGACCTTTTGCGGATTGCTCGCGGTGAGCTTGGCTTCCTCCACCCAGCTCCCATCCTTCTTTCTGAAAATATAGGCTGCACCGGCACCGTACTGTCCGTTCACCTCTGCATAGGATGCCCCGACTATGACCGTATCGCCGCTGATCGAGACAGTGGAACCGAAATAATCCCACTCCAGTCCATCGCTGGCAACCAGCTTTACTTCATCCACCCAGACCTTTCCTTCACGACGATATATGTATGCCGCACCAATATCCTCTTTTAAAAAATTGTCATACAAATCAGCAAGGGGCGCACCGATCACAGCATAATTATCGCTGATATCTACCGATGCACCGAACCATAAATCATCCCACCAGTTACCGACAGGATGCTCCTCCTTACTAATTTTCAAGCTTGAAAATTCTGGTTTTACAACTGCTACAGTTACGCTGGCAAATGAAATACCATCCACTCCAGTTGCAGTAATGGAATAGGTTGTGGTTTCCGTTGGTGAAACAGAAAGCGAACCCGCTTGATCGACGGGACCAATGTTCTGGTCTATCTCAACATTGATAGCTCCGGCGGTGAACCAGGTGAGAATAACTGAATCGCCGAGCATGACAGCGTTTGTTGCTGCGGATATCTCGACTGTCGGAACAAGACTGTTGACGGTAATACTTGCGGTTGACACGGCGGACCCGCCGGAACCGGTTGCAGTAATTGTATATGTTGTTGTCTCAATCGGGGATACAGATACGGCGCCATTAACCACAACCGAACCGATGCCGGGCTCGATGGTGCAGGAATCAGCTCCGGAAGACGACCAGGACAGAATTGCTGATTCACCAACCTGAATTTCAGATTTATCAAGACTTAAGCCAACAGAAACAGGAGAAATATCCAGATCAATAGTATTTGTGATATCAGCAACAATGCTGGCAACCGAGGTCCAATGCTGTTCGCCATCCACATCTGCACGGAATTTATAGCCTCCCGCCGGGACAAGGAATGAGGCAGATCCAGCCGCATCCGTGGTTTCGAATCTACCGAGATAGACCCCGCTCTCGGCAAACAGATACACCCTGGCTCCGGAAATATCGGCTTGCGCCTCATGGAGATGGATTTCGCCAACACCCTGTGCAATGGAAATGGTTGTATCCGTTGCAACGAAAAGTTCAGACCAGAACTGTTGGCCCTGGTAATCGGCGCGCACCTTGTATTCAAGATCTGGCAGATTAAACATCACCCTGCCGTCAGCACCGGTGGTCGAGTTTTGCCCAAGATAGGTACCGGCGGGAGTGAACAGGTATGTCTTGATTCCTTCCACAGGTGTTGGAACACCCAGGTACATCCCGTTTACTGTAATGGCAACATCCTGATGCTGCAGGAGCAGGCTTCCTGAAAGTTCAGCGGGAACAGTGTAGACCTCGCTCCAATGCTGATACCCAAGATAGGCGACCCTTATTTTATAGCTACCATCAGACAGGTTGAATGCGACCTGGCCATCTGCATCGGTAGTGGCATTCAGGCCCAAATAGTTGCCGCCCTCGTTGAAGACATAGGTCTTAACTCCGACAAGCGGAACACCAGCACCTCTATTCACGGTAAAGGAATACACCCCGCCGCCAGTGGAGATTGGAACTCGGTTGATCGTATCGCCAGCCAATGCCGAAAGATCGCTCCAGTATTGACTGCCCTGGTAATCGGCCCGGAATGTATAGCTGTCAGATGCAGGCAGGCGGAACAGGACCTTGCCGTCAGCATCAGTTGTCTGATTCAATCCAAGGTAGGTGCCGGTGGGAGAAAAGGCATAGACCTTGATGCCTTCAAGTGCAAGACCGCTGCCGGTGACCGTGACCTCGGCATCTGCCATGGGAATATTCACATCCGTATCTGTAGAGATAAACACCTCAGACCAGAACTGCTGGCCCTGGTAATCGGCCCGCACCTTATACTCAACATCAGGCAGATTAAACATCACCCTGCCGTCGGCATCGGTAGTCGCGTTTTGCCCAAGGTAGGTCCCTGCGGCGTTAAATAAATAAACCTTGATTTCGGCAAGAGGAGTTTTGAATCCCTGATAGGTTCCGGATACGGCCACTGTGGTGTCCAGATGCGGGATAGTCAAGGCACCGGTCAACATCTCAGGTACGACATAGATCTCGCTCCAGAACTGATTGCCCTGATAGTCCACCCGGATCTTGTAATCGCCGTCCGAGAGATTAAAACTCACCTGGCCGTTTGAACCGGTAGTTGCGGATAATCCAAGATAAGAACCGGATCCATTGAATAGATAGCAATTCACCCCGCGAAGAGGATTTCTTACTCCCTTACTGACCGTAAAGGAGAACATCCCGCCACCGGTGGAAATAGGAACTGGATTGATCATGTCGCCAGTCAGAGCCGAATGGTCACTCCAAAACTGGCTGCCCTGGTAATCGGCACGGAACTTATATTCAGAGGCAGGGAGTCGGAACAGGACCTTGCCGTCTGCATCGGTTGTCTCATTCAATCCCAGGTAGGCGCCGGTGGGAGAAAAGACGTAGACCTTGACGCCGCGGAGTGCCAGGCCGCTGCCGGTGACCGTGACCTCGGCATCAGACATCGGGATATCAACTTTACTGTCGGTGAAATTGAACTTTGGCGACCAGAACTGTTGATCAAGGTAATCGGCACGGACTTTCACGTCCTGGGCCGGCAGGTTAAACATCACCCTGCCGTCATCATCGGTTGTCAGGTTTTGTCCGAGATAGGTGCCAGTGGCACTGAACAGATAGACCTTGATGGAGGAAAGAGACGTGTTGATTCCCTGATAAGTGCCAGACACGACAATCGAATTGTCAAGGTGCGGGATGGTCAAGGCACCGGTCAAATCCGCAGGTACTTCAAAGAGCTCGCTCCAGAACTGGCTGCCCAGATGATCAATGCGGAATTTGTATTTGCCATCCGAAAGATCAAAGCTTACCTGGCCGTTGGTGTCCGTGGCCTGGTTCTGCCCCAAATAGGTCCCTGCCTCGTTAAAGACATAACATTTGACAGCAGCCAATGGATCCGTGGCACTCTTGAGAACCGTCAGATCAAAAACACCGCCACCCACATCAATGGCCAGGGCGTTTGGCCCGCCGCCAGCAATCAGGGCTGGGGAGCTCCAGTACTGGTTTCCCAGAAAATCAGCCCGAAACAGAAAGGTTTTATCCACCGGAAGATCAAAAGCTACTATTCCGGTGGTATCGGTAATTGCATTAATCCCAAGATAGGAGCCCGCCTCGGTAAACAGGTAGACTTTTATGTTTTCTAGTGAGGCGCCCCCTGAATTAACCGATACAACAGTTGTCTCCTCATTGATTTCTGTATCGACCTGGATTGTGTCAGGAATGGAGACGGATGACGACCAGATTTGCTGACCCAGATAATCGATCCTGAACTTGTACGTTCCGGTTGCGAGAACTCCAGTTTCGAACAGAGCTGTGCCGTTGATATCTGTTTTTCTACTCTGCCCGGCATAGGCCCCGGGGTCCGTAAAGGCATAAACGGTAATACCTGCCAGCATTCTACCTTTGTCAGTAGAAATGTTCACCGATATCGGGTCACCCGGAGCAGCAACCAAAGAATTCGGCAAGAAAAATGACACAAAGAAAAAAAGGGATATGATTCCATACGGTAATCGTGATTTTCCCATCAGCATTTACTTATCTCCCCTCAAAAAATATTCTCTCGGCATGTCCCGGCAGATTAATGTCCTCGAAGCACAAAGGCCTTTGATCAATAATCAAAAAAATCGCAAAAAAGAAGAATCGTGCATCTGTTAGTCAACAGCAGTGCACAGCACCCACGCCCACCAGAACCCAACAAAACGCCAGGCGGAAAAAACCTAACAACCCTGACAACTGGTGTCAACATTTATTTTTTTCAGGACGCGACAGGCAACTATTGGGATTTACACACGAACAGATAATGAAACAACCGATGCTACCGAATCAACTAGTTGATATTTCAATAATTCTG
>JAHJJF010000098.1 GCA_018823135.1 Pseudomonadota bacterium | reverse complement strand
TATTTTTATCTTGACAATACCGGTTGTTATTTTATTATTAGTAATAATTATTATTAATAATTGGAGGCTGGTATGAAAATTAATGTCGATCGAAATGTTGTTGAGTTGCGCCCTGAAAATGCACAGGAGACATCTTCCCTTGAAGTTTTATGGAGGATAATCGTAGACTGTGTCAAAGACAATAAACGTCTTAATCCCATCGGTGAATTTGTCCCAACTAAGGAAAACCTTGCAAGATTTGTCATTGAAGGCCTGCCGGGAGGCAAAACAGAGTGGTCGTCAGTGGAGGTGGTGACTGATTGTACGGTCTATTGCGCAATCTGCAATAAGTACATGAATATTAAATCCGGCCAGGAATATCCACTCTGTTGCGGACGAATTATGGAAACAATGGATTAAACAGAAAACAATAATTCTGGAGGAAATGAAAAATGGATAAATACGAATGCCCCTGCGGATATGTTTATGACCCTGCTGAAGGTGATTATGAAAACGGTATTGCACCGGGAACCTCTTTTGAAGACCTGCCGGATAACTGGGTCTGTCCAAAATGCGGTGCTGAAAAAGAATATTTTGAAAAAATCTGAATTTATTGATGTTGAAAAAAGTCCAAATCTGACTTATCGCCCCTAAATGATTTCAATAAGCCAAAAAGGAATACGCGTCAGTCAGCTTGCAAAGCAGCCGACGACTAAAACTCGCGCATTTCCAAGGCTCGATACACCCGCTTATCTACCAGACCGACAAAATTGACGGTTTTAATCAGTGTCTGTTTCCAAGGGGCACAAAGAATGAAGGAGAGAACCCATGAGCAAAACGGAAAATAATCTCAAGGAGGCATTTGCCGGAGAATCACAGGCAAACAGGAAATATCTTGCCTTTGCAAAACAGGCCGACAAAGAGGGGCATACCCAGGCTGCCAAGTTGTTTCGGGCAGCGGCCGAGGCTGAAACCATCCATGCCCACGCACATCTCAAAGCTTTAAAAGGAATCGGCTCAACCATGGAAAATCTCAAGGAAGCAGTTGCCGGTGAAACCCATGAATTTATGAATATGTATCCGGATATGATCAAGACCGCCGAAGAGGAGGGCAATAAATCAGCTGTCCGCACCTTTAAGTATGCCAATGACGTGGAGCAAACCCATGCCAAACTCTATCAGAATGCCATGGATAATCTGGAAAACATGGAGGAATGCGATTATTACGTCTGCACCGTATGCGGTCATACCCATGAAAATGAAGCGCCGGCTCGTTGCCCTGTCTGCGGCGCCAACGCCAATGCCTTTTATAAAGTGGATTGATTCCTACGGGATTACAAGCTAAACGATTTTATGCAGGCAAAAGGGCGGGTTCCTTCATATGGCTCCCGCCCTTTTCTTTAATACTCTATTGAAGTTACTCTTTCTGATCGTCTCTCTCAGAGTCCTCTGGGAGTTCTTCATTTTCTTCTATTTCTTGTTCGTTGCCGAGAACTTCTTCACCTTCTTGTAATTCCTGGTCATAACCGGGAGCTGCTTCATCTTCTTGTACTTCCTGGTCATACCCGGGAGCTACACCACCTTCTTCAATTTGCTCCTGGGCCTCAATTTCCATTTGTTGAGTGCTACCTGCACTCTTTCGCTTTCCGCCGCAGCCACTGCCTCAGCCGCTGGCACCGATTGCCGGTGAAGGCAATATTCCTATCCCGGCAACAAGGCTTGCGACGCTCAAGCCGGTCAGAACCTGTTTAAGATATTTTTTCTCCATTAATTACCTCCTAATATAGATTTAATAAAAAAATGCAGGAAACTTTTGTATGCTATCAGTTTTTAACAGTGAGTTTCAATAATAAATATTAGCCGAATTCTCATTCTGAGCAGAATATTTTTTCAGCATGAAAAACTGTGATGGTCAATATAGAGAATGCCGTTTAAGTGATCAATTTCATGTTCCACGAGGGCGGTGTTTTTATTGCGCAGTTCCAGTATCATTTCATTATTCTCAAGGCTTTTATATTTGACTTTAATGTAATTGGATCGGGTGATATATAGTGATCCGTGTTCGGGTAATGACATACAGTTTTCCATGGAATGAAAATTGCCCTGTTTATCAATGATTTCAGGGTTGATCAGGACGTGAAATCTTCCCTCAATAATACAGATGCACAGCCTTTTTGACACTCCAACCTGAGGGGCTGAAATTCCTTTGTGCAGGGTTGCTTTTGTGAAGAAATCAATAAGATTTCGGTACTTGAGAGTGGCAAGCATTTCCTGACTTAACACAATGGTATTTTTGTCGATAATTTCTACCGGGTCGGATTTATTTCGAAGGAGAGGGGCGGGGTAATGGAGGATTTCTCGAACCTTATATTTTTTTTGATAGAGCCTGAGAAAGGCAAGGCTACTCGTTGCTGCAACAGCGCTTAGTATACCGAATTTAATTAGATTCCTTCTGGTCCGCAATGTCTTTTCCCCATAGGGTATAACATTTCTTCCCTGGCAAAAAAAAGCGACAATCAACTGCGGAAGCGTTTAGAGAATTCTGGTAAGTCTTTGGTTGTAAACCGCTTGATTTTTTTCAGGGTGCTGCGGTGATTTTTAAAAAGATGTTTCGTCGGGGTATTATCAAGAATTGTAAGAATCCTTCCTCGTACGCGGTCCCAGAGGTCTTTTTTATAGGATGTTTCAAGGGC
This sequence comes from Pseudomonadota bacterium, assembly GCA_018823135.1. Taxonomy (NCBI): domain Bacteria; kingdom Pseudomonadati; phylum Pseudomonadota; species Pseudomonadota bacterium. Next base: position 56,097 of record JAHJJF010000098.1, on the reverse strand, counting down.
CAGGAGATTATCAATGTCATGAATTGTCGTAATCAGATGCTTCGGGTAAATAAAGCGTCGGATAATAATTGAAACAAGGAAAATCACCAGAGCTGAGCTGATTGTTGGGATCAGAAAGTTTTCCAGTGTGACCGAACCGTTCAAAATATTTGCGATGAGGGTTGATTCCGGAAATTCTGTGAAAAGATTGAGTAGCACATCGGTGCAAAAGAAAAGGATTATAACAGCGAGAAAGCCGTATTGCAGGAGGTTTTGAATTTTACTGAAAAAAACTGATTGAAAAGCCTGCAGCGCTTCAACCAGAAGGCCTTGTTCGCGAACGCCGCGATCTACTTCTTCAAATATATGGTCAATACGCATTTTAGGGGCGTTCAGTACAGCGGATTTGAGCTCCTCCCTTTCGTTGGTATATGTCTCAAAATCCTTGTGGGTCTCCCGCATCCCTGGTGAAAATGTCAGGTAAATACGAGGGATATCCTTTCTGCCGGTCATTTGTGAAAGGTTCCAGCAAAGAGTGCCGAAGGATTTCACCAGATCGGTGGTGTTTTCGCATTCATCAATTCGGTTTAAAACATAGAGCACACGGTCCTCGCCGGTGGAGCCGGGAAGAGTGCTTCTTATAGCTTTATAGGTTTCTTTGATGGTTCCGGCCTTATGTGGGTCAAACATGAGAATGACAAGGTCCGAAAGCCGGGATAATTCTCCAACAACCCCGAGATAATCGTAGCCGCGATCCTTTTCGGTAACCGAATCAAGCATTCCCGGTGTGTCGATAATTGCAAGATTTTTAAGGATCGGCGAGTCAATGCATTTGAGTTTGATATGCGAGAGAAGGCTTTCACCAAAAACCCGGATCGGCATGAAGGGCAGGCGATTGTCGGCAACCACCGACCGCCCGGGCATGTCTTCATTGGTGGGGCTGTCATCCGGGTGGGCCAGGATGGTAAAGCTGTCGTCGGTGGGCGACTGACCGGTGCGCTGTACATCCATGCCGAGAAGTTCGTTGATAAAGGTGGATTTCCCGGACGAAAAATTGCCGATAACCAGGACCAGAGGCTTCCATTTCAGCGGGGTAGTTAAGTCATCAATGGACTGGTCGTATTTGGCAAATGATGATTTAAGTTTACTATTTAGATGTTTTTCAATCGCTTTTGTGAGAGTTTCAGGGGACTGATCCGATGGCATTGTGATCCCTTATGTAATGAGTAGGTTTTTTCGCCGTTCAGTCATGAAGGCTGATTTGAAAAAGGGTGATAATTTTATTTCAAATATACATTCAATCCAATCAGTCTGTCAAAGGATTGCATCATTTCTTTTGTTTTTCTTTGGATGTTTTCTGTTCTCCCCGTCGCCATGCTGGTTGCTTTTTTTTGCTTATTTATGTTCAATGCCCAGACCCCTGCGGGTTCAATCTACTATAACAAGAATTGATGAAATCTTAAAAAGACTGATTTTATCGATTTATTGCTTTTTAACATGTTGATTTTATGTGGCGGAATTTCTGCTACAGCAGCTTTTCGAAGTTTCGTTACTCTTCCTTATCTAAGAGCCCATCAAGGATTGCAAAGCACAATGAATTATAACATTGCCCAACCGCTACAGGAAATAAGCAGGGATTATCCTCACAAGCTTGCCTTGATTCATGGTTCCAGGAGTTTTACCTTTGCGGAGTTGGACCGTCTTTCCCGGGCGTATGCCTTTGCTTTGGCCGTGCAGGGTGTCAAGCGCGGTGACCGGGTGATGCTCATGGTCAGGCCTTCCATTGAGTTTATCAGCCTTACTTTTGCGCTGTTTAAGCTTGGCGCCCCGGTAATTCTCATTGATCCGGGCATGGGGTATAAAAATCTCCTTGGATGTGTGGGTTCGGTCAAACCGCAAGTGTTTATCGGCATACCCATGGCGCATATTTTCAAGACATTTTTTCCACGTCATTTCGATACAGTCCAACTGAATATCTGTGTGGGGTCATCTTTTGGATTATTCGGTAAATCACTTCAAAGCATTACTGATCCGGCAGAGCACAGTTTCCCTGCGGTACATTCCGAAAAGACTGATCTTGCGGCAATAATCTTTACCACCGGCAGCACCGGCCCGCCCAAGGGAGTTCGGTATGAACACGGGGTCTTCCTGGCTCAGTTGGGACTTATCAGGGATTATTACGGGATTACTCTTGATGATATCGACCAGCCGGCATTTCCGCTTTTTGCGTTGTTTTCCGCAGCCCTTGGCGCATGCTCTGTAATACCGGATATGAACCCCGCCCGCCCGGCACAGGTAAATCCTGAAAAATTTATCAGGACCATCATAAAACACAACGTCACCTATTCCTTCGGTTCTCCGGCAATCTGGAATGTGGTCAGTGGCTATTGTATTAAAAATAGTATCAGGCTTCCATCCCTCAAGAAAATTCTTATGGCCGGAGCGCCGGTTTCAGGAGAGCTCATTGGACGTGTAAAGCGGATTGTATCGGCGGATGCGGAGATTCACACCCCCTACGGTGCAACCGAGAGCCTGCCCATCGTTTCGATGACCGGATCGGAAATATTATCTGGAACCTGGCCGCAGACCATGAAAGGCAAGGGAACATGCGTAGGGAGACCTCTGCCGGGAAACGACATACGAATTCTGCCGATTTCAGATGATGCCATTGTCGCTTGGGACGATGATACGGTGTTGTCTGCTGATTCCATCGGAGAGATTGTCGTCAAAGGGGAAGTGGTCACCCGGGAGTATGACAACAACCCCAGGGAAAACGCCTTGGCTAAGATCAGGGACGGCGACACCTTTTGGCACCGGCTCGGCGATACGGGGTATATGGACAATGAAGGTCGTTTGTGGTTCTGCGGCCGCAAGGCGCACCGGGTTATCACCCGAACAGAAACGATGTTTACCATCTGTTGCGAGGCGATTTTTAACAACCATCCTCAAGTGTATCGATCCGCGTTGGTCGGCGTAGGTGAGTGGGGCAACCAGACCCCGGTATTGATAGTCGAGCCCCATGAAAAGATAGCAAACAGGGCGGCATTTTTTACAGAACTGCTGGGTTTGGCAAACCAGTACGACATCACCCGGCCGATACGGAACTTTTTGATTCATCCGTCGTTTCCGGTTGATATCCGGCATAATGCCAAGATTTTCAGAGAGAAACTTGCCGTGTGGGCGGCGGATAAAATAGTGATGAGTGATGAGTGATGAGGGGTGAGAGGGGGAAGTCGTTTCAACAGGTTGAGAAGGATCAACGTAGGTTTTAATACTATGAAAAAAGCAATAGTCACAGGCGGCGGCGGGTTTGTCGGGTTTGCCGTGGTTAAACAGCTTGTCCAAAGAGGTATTGAGCCGGTTGTGATCGGCAGGAACCCTTATCCTGAAGTGAATAAAATGGGGGTTCGGACACTGCAAGGGGATATCAGGGACCGGGATTTTCTGGTCAAAGCTTTTAAGGGCGCCGATACCGTGTTTCATGTTGCGGCCAAGGCTGGAATCTGGGGCAGCTGGGATGCGTTTTATACACCGAATGTCATTGGAACAAGTAATGTAATTTCCGCCTGCCGGAAGAATAATATACCAACACTTGTCTATACCAGCACTCCAAGCGTTGTATTCACCGGCACTGACCTTTGCGGCGTGGATGAGACATTTCCCTATGCGCGGAAATTCTTGTGCAATTACGCGCACACCAAGGTTGTTGCCGAGCAGATGGTGCTTGCGGTCAATTCCGATCAGCTTCGCACCACTGCGTTGAGGCCGCATCTTGTCTGGGGGCCGGGCGATACCAATCTTATCCCCAGGCTCCTTGATCGAGGTCGCCACAGATTGTTAAAGCAGGTCGGTTCCGGTGGGAATCTTGTTGATATTTCCTACATAGATAATGTCGCCACTGCACATTTGCTCGCAGCAGAGAACCTTGAATCAAAGGCCACGGCTGCAGGCAGGGCCTATTTCATCTCACAGGGCAATCCGCTGAATTTATGGGAATGGATTAATTCACTTTTTAAAAGAGTGGGGATTCTCGAGGTGGAAGAAAAAGTGTCATTCAAAAAGGCATATCTCGGTGGGATGATTCTTGAAGGGGTGTACAAGACTTTCCCCTTTCTGGGCGAGCCGCTTATGACGCGTTTTTTAGCGGAACAGCTTGCCAAGTCTCACTGGTTTTCCATTGATAATGCAAAAAATGATTTGGGATATGAACCAACAGTATCGACGGAAAAAGGGATGGATCGCCTGGTGCAATGGATAGAAGAGTCAGGAATCCTGACTCAAGAGGATTAGGTTTGCGGCTGAAGGGAATTTGCGAGGCTTTTTATCAGCAGATACCAGCAGTATTGTGCCGGATAAAGTACTGAATCTGAGATATCTGTTCCTTGTCAAGGTCGCCGAATTTGATTCCTCGCCTTCGCATCTTGATGATATGCGGTAATTTGGTGTCGATTTTGCGATCGGATACGGATTGTGCCGGAACACCTTCAAGGTAGAAATTCTCACTGAAAAGGATGGAAATTTTCTGAAATTCATCATTTAATTCCGGGCTGTCGGCAAAATAACGAAATGATAACCCTGTGCTGCTGATGTCAATTATGTGACAAAGCTCAACGGAATCAGGAGTGGTGATGACCGCAAAGGCGTGCCCTTTGGCTTTGAATCTTTTATGCCATCTGCGTTCTATATTTGCTGCAATTGCTGGTTCGGGATTCATAGGTTGTCTCCTATGGAAATTAGTTTGTGTTAATTCATACGGTTTTGTAAGAAATACTATATTACTACCTAATAATATACTCAACCAAATACAATACACCATTGTCAATAGTTAATTATGCCCGCCTCGTAAAAAGCACTCCTCCGAAGGGTGTCATGCATGTAACCTATCTACTTTGTTCAGTTTGTATTGGTGGGATTTTTTAAGGTTTTTCGATTTTGATCGTGCTTGTTGCGATGCGGGCAATTTTTTTTTAGTTTTGCTATTTGGATAGTAAGTTTACCCCTCAGACAGAATTTATTCTGTCTCCGAGACTATTTTAAAAATACTTGCCAGAATTATCCATTACTACTATTGTGACCACCTGGTCACAATATGGATTCAACAATTTTAATAAATGAAAAAAATACCTTCAGGAATCTTCCTGAAGATAAGCGCTGGCGGATCATCGATGCAGCCGTGCATGAGTTTGCCCGCAACGGTTACCAGGGGGCAAGCCTTAACAACATTGTAAGGCAGCTTGGTATTGCCAAGGGATCCTTGTATCAGTATTTCAAGAATAAAGAGGCCATTTTTTTATTCATTTTCGAACGGTTCACCAATCTGGTAAGGCTTGCTGTCAAAGATGCGCCATCAAATCCTGCCCCGGATAATTTTTTTACGATGGTTAAAAGAGTCCTGTGTGCGGGAATCCGATTCATCGACCAGCACCCTGATTATTATCAGATCTATCTGAAGGTTCTTTTTGAGCCCGGTGTTCCCAATCGGGAAGAATTGATTTCCCAGGTCAGGCTTTTTTCTCAGGAATATTTCGGTCCTCTATGCCAAAGGGCAAAAGACCTTGGGGAAATAAGGTCTGATCTTGATGATCAGACTGCGGTATTTGTTATTGACGCGATTATGGATCGCTTCCTTCAGGGATATGCGCAATCGTATCTTGACGGAGGGCTTGGTTTTTCAAAAATTTCTGCCCGGCAGCTTGAAGCAAAAATTGATGCACTCATCAAGGTGCTGCAGGATGGGCTATCGCCTTCTTAAAGGAGAAGAACTGTGGATGAAATTATCAAACAAGCCGGCTTAGGAGAGATCCTTGCCAAAATTCGGGACAATGAAAGACTCTCCAGCGCTGATGCTGTCGAACTCTATGAAAATTCCAATGTGCTTGCCGTAGGCTATCTGGCAAATATTGTTCGCGAAAGAATAAATGGCAACAATGCTTATTTTATTTATAACCAGCATATCAATTATTCAAATATCTGCACCAACCTCTGTAAATTCTGCGCCTTTGGCAAGGATAAAGAATCCGACCTTGCCTATGAAATGTCAATCGATGAGATTGCCACTAAAGTGAAAGAACGCCTTGATGAACCGATTACCGAGATTCATATGGTGGGCGGCATTCATCCGGATCTGTCTTACAGCTATTACCTTGATGCGTTACAGGCAATTAAAGCCGTGCGGCCCGCTGTTCATATCCAGGCATTCACCTGTGTGGAAATTGCCCATCTTGCAGGCCTTGCCGGGAAATCGGTGGAAGAAGCCCTGAAAGAACTCATGGATGCAGGCCTGGGCTCTATTCCCGGTGGCGGCGCCGAGGTCTTCAGCCCAAGAATTAGAGCGCTCACCTGTGAAAGGAAATTATCCGGTCAGGGTTGGATTGATATTGCAAAAACCGCACACCGGGTGGGACTGCGCAGCAACGCCACCATGCTCTACGGCCATATTGAGAGGACCCACGAACGGGTGGAGCATCTTGAAATGCTTCGTAATGCTCAGGACGAGACCGGCGGTTTTCTGACGTTTATCCCCCTGGCCTTTCATCCTAAAAATACGCAGATGTCTGAGCTTTCAAAAACCACCGGCATCGATGATCTGAAAAACATTGCGGTTGCCAGATGCTTTCTTGATAACTTCCCGCATATCAAAGCCTACTGGGTGATGATTGGTCCAAAGCTTGCGCAGGTGGCGCTTTCCTTTGGTGCGGACGATGTGGACGGTACGGTGAAAGAAGAAAAAATTACCAGGATGGCGGGCGGTGAATCAGATCAGGCCCTTGGCCGGAATAATCTTATCCGGATGATCAGGGAGGCCGGTAGGACTCCGATTGAGAGAGACACGCTTTATAACGTAATTACAACATATTAATTTTATTGTCTCATGCTAAATATTAAATTAAATGCGGTGCTGAAATGACCATACAACAAATAATTAATACGGTTCAAGATGGCCAGCGTTTGACTGTTGAAGATGCGCTTGTGCTTGCCCGGGATGCTGATTTTTATCAACTGGGTTTTCTGGCGGATTCCATCCGAAAAAAGCTGCATCCCGAGCCCATTGTCACCTATGTCATCGATCGAAATATCAATTACACTGATATCTGTATATCGGCCTGTAAATTCTGTGCGTTCTTCAAGGCCCCGGATGATCCGCAAGGGTCGGTCCTGACCTTTGCAGAACTTGGTGAAAAAATTGAAGAAACCAAGGCATTACACGGTACCCAGATTCTTCTCCAGGGTGGCCTGCATCCTGATAAGCCCTTAGAATTTTATGAAGACATGCTCAAATTTATCAAAGGCTATGATATTCATATCCATGGTTTTTCACCTCCTGAAGTCTGCCATTTTGCCGAGCTTTCCGGATTGCCAGTAAAGGACGTCCTGGTAAGACTCATGAAGGCAGGGCTTGATTCCATCCCCGGCGGCGGGGCGGAAATACTGTCTGATCGGCCGCGCAAGGAGACTTCGCCCCGAAAATGCTCGGCCGATCAGTGGATCGGAGTCATGGAAGAGGCTCATAATCTGGGCATGCGAACCACTGCAACCATGATGTTCGGCCATATCGAAACCATGGAAGAACGCCTGGAGCACCTGACTCGAATCCGTGATCTTCAGGACCGGACCGGCGGCTTCACCGCCTTTATCCCATGGCCGTTCCAGCCGGCCAATACCGTGCTTGATCATCTCCCCACCGCAACCGGCATGACCTATCTCCGAACTCTTGCCCTGTCTCGTATATTCCTTGATAATGTTCCGAATATTCAGGCCTCCTGGGTTACCCAGGGCCCAAAAATCGCCCAGGTCTCATTGTTTTTCGGCGCCAATGATTTCGGCAGCACAATGATCGAAGAAAATGTAGTTGCAGCAACCGGTGTGAGTTTCAGACTGACAGAACAGGAAATACGAAAACTTGTTGAGACCGCAGGCTTTGAACCCAGGCAGCGATGCATGGATTACACCTTAATCGGCTAACGCAGGCTATTATCATGAAAGTTCTTTATCGCGCCCAGTGGCTGGCAACCATGGCTGATCATAAGCCATTGATTGAAAACGGCGGTGTGGTTTGTGAAAACGGCCTGATTATTGCCGCAGGCGAGGTTGCTGATCTCGCGGTCTACGACAAGGTCATAGAATGCGACGGTATCCTGACTCCCGGTCTGATCAATGCCCATGTGCATCTCGAGCTTTCCCATCTTGCTGAATTGGGCTGGGAAGATGATACCCGGAAGCGATTTGCCGATATTGTCGAATGGATTCGAAAATTGATCAGCATCAGGAATCTGGAATGGTCCGAGGATGTGATCAAAACTGCGTCCTGCCAGGCCGCAGCCGCTCTTTATGATTCAGGATGCATTGCTGCAGCTGACATTGGTAATCTCCTTGAAAGCTATTTGTATGCCTGTAATGCCAGGACTGATACCCGATTTTTTCTGGAATTGATCGGCCTTTCAAGAGAAGCACAGGAAAAAGCCTTCCAGCAGATGTACGCCTTGACCGATGAAATAAACTGCACCGCCCATGCCCCTTATTCGGCAAGCCCTGAATTGATTATTGGGTTGAAAAAGCGCGCCATTGCCCGGCGGCATATATATCCCATCCATGTGGCGGAATCCCTTGAAGAGACAGAGTTTTTAAATGATGGCAGCGGCAGCATCAGAAGATTTCTTGAAGACGTCGGTGCCTGGGACGGTACTTTTGTGCCCCCCGGTTGCAGTCCGGTCCGCTATCTTGAAAAATTGGGCATACTGGATAAAGGGACGCTCTGTGTTCATGGGGTGCAGGTTGGTCAACAGGAAATAGAAATTCTTGCAAAATACCAGACGCGGGTCTGCCTCTGCCCGGCAAGCAACCGGTATCTTGGGGTGGGAAAAGCTCCGGCGACAAAATATATAGATGCGGGGATACTCCCGGCTTTAGGCACTGACAGCCTTGCCAGTAATCAGGAATTGAGCATCTGGCGGGAGATGCGGATGCTTAAAGAGGATCATTCCGGACTTGATCCGCAGATTATATTTGCCATGGCCACGCAAGGCGGTGCCTATTCAATGGGACTTGACAGGATATACGGAAGTCTTGAGGCCGGTAAAAATGCGGCGCTATTATGTGTGCAAAGCCCTGGATTGCGTCGTCATGATGTGTTTGAATTTCTGGTTTCGGCAGCAGAAACCGCCCAAGTTAAGTGGCTTGAAGGGCGAACGGCACCCTGATGAATACTCCTTCTGCAAAAATACGCGCCAGGATCGGCATGGTGAATTTTATCAATACCGCGCCGCTGTATTCCGTCTGGATCCAGACCGTTAATAGACCGGAGTGGAAGGTCACCGAGGCTCCTCCCACCCAATTGAACCGCATGTTGTTTGAAGATGAACTTGATCTTGGTTTTGTCTCGTCACACGAATACGCAATTCATCCTGACCAGTATAAAATTTTAAGTGATCTTTCCATCAGCGCCACCGGTTCGGTGGGCAGCGTATTCCTTTTTTCAAAGGAAAATCCTGAAAAATTAACCGGAAAAATTGTTCAATTAAGTGCGCAATCCCAGACCTCGGTGGGGCTGGTGAAGATAATTCTTGAGGAATTTTATGGGCAGCAGCCAATCTATGTGATGCCTTCGGAAGCGACGAAGAATCAGATCTCCGCAGCTGCCGGAGCATTTTCTCCAACTGCGGTGCTGGCAATCGGCGATCAGGCGTTGAGGATGAAGCAGGCTGATGAATATCCGGTGCAGCTGGATTTAGGTGAAATATGGAAAAAACATACCGGGCTGCCCTTTGTTTTTGCGGTCTGGGCGGTGCGGAGGGATTTTTGCCGGAAGGATCCTGATTGTGTGTTGGAGATCCATCAGGAATTATTGCGCTGTGTCCGTGAAGGGCAGCAGGATATCGAGAGAATCAGCCGAGAGGCGGCGCCGAAAATTCCCATGTCAGCTTCTGCCTGTCTTGAATATTTAAAAGGTCTAGAATATGATCTCGGCCCGGAAAAACGCCGGGCCCTGGAACTGTTTTTTGATTATTTGATCAAGCGAGGCGAGGCGCAAACTCATTGCCTGCCTATAACAATTTGTGGATAACTCATGAAAAGTCCTGAAGAAAAAAAGAAATTTGTCCGGGAGAAATTTTCTTCCATCAGTAAAAAATATGATTTTTTGAACTCGGTGCTGAGTTTTCAGATCGACCGTTACTGGCGTTGGGTGACCACCAAGTTGCTGAAAGAATTTCCCGATGGTGAGGTTCTTGATCTTTGCGCCGGAACCTTGCCGCTGTCCCTTGAATTAACCCGGCAGGCAAAGGGGCGTCGTGTGGTGGCAATGGATTTTTGTGAAGATATGCTTCGTGCCGGAATCAGGACAATGCCTCAAGACTCGCGGCGCAACAGGATCTTTCCAGTATGCGGTGACGGCGAAGAGCTGCCGGCAAAGAGTGAAAGCTTCTGGGGAATCACCGTGGCCTTTGGCGTGAGAAATCTTTCCCAGACCCAGAAAGGCTTAAACGAAATGTATCGTGTGCTAAAGCCAACGGGTAAATTGCTTATCTTAGAGTTTTCCCGCCCGAAAAATTGCATTATCAAGCCTTTGTATAATTTTTATCTGAATAACGTTCTCCCCAAAATAGCCGGGCTGGTATCCGGAGACCATGAGGCCTACGAGTATCTGGCAAGTTCCATTGCCGCCTTTTACGAGCCGGAGGAATTAATGGGGATGATGAAAAAGTCCGGATTTGCAGAAGTGTATACCCGGCCCCTCACCTTCGGGGTGGTAACCATTTATGTTGGGGTGAAATAAAATGAAAAAGGTGATTCTGGCGATTACCGGTGCAAGCGGCAGTCTGTATGCCGTTGAATTCATCGACCTTGTCAAGGATTGTAAGGTGGAGATTCACGGGATCATTTCCGACTCCGGAAGACAGGTGCTCAAACTGGAGCTGGGCAAAGATGTTGATTCCTTAGGCCCGGTTTTTCGATGGTATGATATCAATGATTTTGCCGCCCCCATGTCCAGCGGTTCAGCCAGGTTTGACGCCATGATTGTCCTGCCCTGTACCATGGGAACCCTTGCCGCCATTGCCAACGGTATTTCAGGAAATCTCATTCATCGGGCTGCGGATGTCTGCCTCAAGGAAAAACGGCCCCTTATTCTTGCGGTGCGCGAAACGCCTTTAAACAGGACGCATCTGCAAAACATGCTCAAAGCCCATGATGCCGGGGCAATGATTTGTCCGCCGATGCCGTCGTTCTATCATAAACCCCAGTCAATTCAAGAAATGGCCCGTGCCTTTGCCGGCCGCCTGGCTGACCAGCTGGGCATTGATGTGCAGGGAGTAAAACGCTGGGGGGATGAGGATAGTGCTGAGTGAAGAGTGAATAGTGAGTGTCGTTAACTTAAGGGCGCTTGTTAGTTGAAAAGAGAATGTCGAATGTCGAATAAGGAATATAGAACTGCAGAAGTAAAAGAAAACACTTCGAAATTGGATATTCCTTGTTCGATATTCTGCGGTTCGTTTTGAAAAAAATTTCTAAAATTAATGACCTTGAGTAAATAGGGATGAGTGAATAGTCGGGAACAATAGAAATGATTAAAAAAATATCCATAATGCTTGAGATGATCAAATTCGAGCATACGATTTTTGCCATGCCCTTTGCCTTTATGGGTGCTTTTCTTGCGGAACGTGGAGTTCCGGGCTTTGCCGTATTCGGCTGGGTAGTCCTTGCCATGATCGGCGCCCGGACCAGTGCCATGGGATTTAATCGTATTGTTGACCGCGAGTTTGATAAGATAAATCCCCGCACCGCGGACCGGGCAATCCCTGCAGGCGCGGTCAGTCTGGTTGAGGCCTGGTCCATGGTAGTCCTCTCAGCCGCATTGTTTTTCTTTGCCTGTTACATGCTCAACCAATTGACTCTGATCCTTTCACCTTTTGCTCTGGGTCTGACCTATCTCTATTCGCTCACCAAGCGCTTTACCTGGCTCTGTCATCTTGTTCTGGGTGTTGCCCTGGCCTTTTCACCGTTGGGCGGTTACGTGGCGGTTAAGGGCGCAATTGAAGGGTTTCCCTTTGTGTTGTGCATCGGGGTGATCTGCTGGGTTGCCGGATTTGATACGGTATACGCCTGTCTGGATGCGGATTTCGATAAGGATGCCGGGCTTTTTTCCCTTCCTTCAAGATTTGGCAGGGAGAATGCCTTCAGGTTTGCGGTGTTTCTGCATGTCGTGGCCTTTGTAATGTTCATCCTCACCGGCATGCAGATGCAGTTGAACTATATTTATTATATCGGCATTGTGCTTACTGCCGGGGCGCTGTCCTATCAGCACCTGGTGGTGAATCCAAAGGACCTTTCGCGGATTCAGATGTCTTTTTTCACGATGAACGGCCTGATCAGCCTGACGTTGTTTGTCGCCACCTGGCTTTCCCTGGTTATTGCCAATCCATAAAAGTATTTTCGATGTCTGCGCTTATCTTTTTTCGCAGTTCTCGGAGTCTCGTAAACTCGCTTACCTGATCTCGAAAAAAAATCCTCATTCCTGAACTGATACTTGTTCCAGCATCTTGATTAGTGTTTATAGAAAACATTTTTTTATCTTTTGTGATTCTTAATACATCTCCAGGGTTGAAGTGACGTTCTTCAGGCTTAAGTGCTTCGGCTCATCCGAACTCCGGCGCTGGTCGACAAAATCCCGCATCCTGCGGGTTCGTCGATGCGTGACTTCCTGTCACGCACCCGTTGGGCCTGATCGCTTCGGAATTCGGGCCGGGCGCAAAGTCGCCGTGAAAAACGTTATTTCAACCGCACGGATTTTGGGTTCAATCGGAGGAAAGTTTTTACGTAGAAGGTTTTTACTGAACGATTAACCAGGAAATACTTTTTGCATCCCGTACTCTGGCTGCCGGATATTTTTTGGCGGCAGCTTCCGGGTTATCTTTGATGGCTTGGGCAATCCCGAGTTTCTTTTTCCCTGAAATATGAAAATATACCGCCTGCCCATGGTTTATCACCGGGAGGGTCAGGGTGATACGGGGCAGTGCCGGTCGGACGTAATCCGGCGGCAAGACATGAGTTACCCAGGCTTTGGTTTCCTCAAGGGCCGGGGTGCCGGGGAAAAGCGAGGCGATATGGCCGTCATCGCCCATGCCGAAAAGCAGGGTGTCAAAGACTGGAAAGTTATCAATAGAAACGGTGGGTCCCATTTTTTTATGAAAGAATTCCTTGAGGATTGTTTCATACATTAAGGCCGTATTTTCCGGGGAATTTTCCAAGGCCGGTATGGGGTATATGTTGTGAGCAGGGATTGATATGTTGGCAAGCAGGGTTTCATGTATCATTCCGTAATTACTCTCCTGATGATCATAAGGCACAAATCTTTCATCGCCACAGAACAGAAAGGTTTTTTGCCAATTGATCTTTTTTGAAAATGGTTCTGAACCCAGTAATGTGTAAAGCAGGCGGGGCGTGTTGCCGCCGGTGAGCACCAGGGTATGAAAATCCTTTTCCCTGATGGCTTTTTCATTATCGCGGACAATCATCGCCGCAAGGGCCTTGCTGCTTTCTTCGAGATCTGCAAAATAATGGAATTTCATAATTTTTTAATGGTCGCGATAAATGTTGAATCATTTTGAAGATGAATTATTTTTAACTCAGCACTCAGCACTCAGCACTCAGCACTCAGCACTCAGCACTCAGCACTCAGCACTCAGCACTCAGCACTCAGCACTCACCTAGAATCAAGCGCATCCATTCATGGGCTGAGTCAGGGCCCCAGCTTCCTGAAGGATAATTTTGAAGAATGTCTTCCATGCCGCCACAGGCCTCGCATTCATCCAGCACCGGCTCAAGAAACGACCAGGCAAGCTCAACGCCGTCCTGGCGCCAGAAAAGCATGTGGTCGCCCAGAATACAGTCGAGGAGCACTTTTTCATAGGCATCAAGTTGCGGGCCGCTGTAATTCTGATGATAATTAAAATCCATGGTAACCGATCTCAGACAGACCCTTGCGCCGGGGCTTTTTGTCTGAAAGGTGAGCGATATTTTCTCTTCGGGGTAAATACCAAGATTGAGGCGGTTGGCGATAATCGAATCACCCAGAAGTTCGCGAAACAATGAATGGGGTACTTCCTTGAATTGGATGACGATGCGGGTGTCCTTGGCCTTGAGTCTCTTGCCGGAAGCAAGATAAAAAGGCACCCCGTGCCAGCGCCAATTATCAACGAACAGACGCATCAGTCCGAATGTCGGGGTTGTTGAGTCTTTGGCGACCCCGGGTTCAGCGCGGTATGCCGGCACCTTCTTGCCGTCGACTTCCCCGGCACCGTATTGGCCGAGAATCAGGTTTTCCCGAACAGTGCCTTTGGTGAATGGCCGCAATGAGCGGAATACCTTGGCTTTTTCGTCCCGGACCCGGTCGGCCTGAAAGATTGACGGCGGCTCCATGGCGGTGAGCGCCAGCAACTGTTTCATATGATTCTGGAACATGTCCCTGAGTACCCCGGCCTGTTCATAATATCCGGCCCGGTGCTCGACTCCCAGGGTTTCCGCGGCAATGATCCCGACATAATCGATGTAGTTTCTTTTCCAGATCGGTTCGAAAATAGCGTTTGCAAAGCGTAACATCAGGATGTTCTGGACAGTTTCCTTGGCCAGGTAATGGTCGATCCTGAAGATCTGGTGTTCCTTGAAGTTGCTGTGCAGAATCCGGTCAAGTTCCAGGGCGGTGGCAAGGTTTCTGCCGAATGGTTTCTCGACAACGATGCGCGCCCAGCCGTTTTCGCTCTGATTCTCGATGGCCAGCCCTGCCTGGCCGATCATCTGGGAAACGCCGGGATACAGGGTTGGCGGGATTGCCAGATAAAACATGCGATTGCCGCGTGTGTCTTTTTTCCGGTCAAGATCGGTGAGAAATGTTGCCAGATTTGTAAATGATTCGTTTGAATCATATTGGACCGGAACATAGAATAGATTTTCGGCAAATCGATCCCAATCTCCGGGGGAACATTTAAGCCCAGAGCAGGCGGAGTTCATATTGACTCGAAATGTTTCATGGGTCATTTCCGACCTGCTGCAACCCACGATGGAAAAGGTTTTGGGCAGACTCCGGTTGATAAACAGATTGAACAGCGCCGGGATCAATTTTCTTGAGGTGAGATCTCCTGAAGCGCCGAAGATGACAATGGTGCAGCTTGGCAAAGGTTGGGAAATCAGACATTCCGCAGCTGATTTGAAATGCGCTTCAGTGGTGTTGATAGCCGTCTCAACAGAATTGGATTGATTGTTTTCAGGATCTGCCATGATTTGGGGCTCTATTATATCGTTTTAATTAGTCTCAAGTCAGGGTTAAAACCACCGTCTTCAGGCGGTCAGCTGTGAGCATGTATATAATATGAGTTATAGGCACAGAGGCAGAAGTCGATAGTTGTTGACTTTCACTTTTTTGCCGGGACCGTTGGATGGCCGCCGAACTCGCGGCGCAATGCGGCAAGCACCCGGTTGCCGAAGGTATTATCCTGCCGCGAGTTGAACCGTTCAAATAATGCGGTGGTGATCACCGGTGCCGGCACTCCGAGTTCAATGGCCTGTTGAACTGTCCAGCGACCTTCCCCTGAATCGTCGACATACCCTTTGAGCGTTGAAAGATCCGGATCCTGGGCAAAGGCCGGTTCCAGTAATTCGAGTAGCCATGATCGGATTACGCTTCCCTGGTTCCAGAGATGAGAAAGTTCCGAATAGTTGAGGTTTTTGCCGTAAGGCGAGGCGTCAAGCAGGGCAAATCCTTCGCCGTAAGCCTGCATCATGCCGTATTCAATGCCGTTATGGACCATTTTGACATAATGCCCGGAGCCGGTGGGGCCGCAGTGGAGGTAGCCTTCAGGAGGAGCAAGCGTCTTGAATATCGGCTCAAGATACTTAAAAGTAGCTGTGTCGCCGCCAACCATAAGACAGTAGCCGACTTTAAGGCCCCAGATGCCGCCACTGACCCCGGCATCCATGTATCGGATGCCATGTTCGGCAAGCTGCGCTGATCTACGGATATCATCTTTGAAATAGGTGTTGCCGCCTTCGATAATGATATCTTCAGGAGCGAGCATTTTTTGTAATTGCTCAAGATGATCATCTACGGTATTGCCGGCCGGCAGCATCAGCCAGACGATGCGCGGGGATGGCAGGTTTTCGATAAGTTCGCTCAAGGAAAATGCAGCGATTGCACCTTCTTTGGTCAGTTCTTCAGTCTTAGCAGGAGTCCGGTTGAATGCAACGACTTCATGGCCGTCTTGCAGCAGGCGCCTGGCCATATTCATGCCCATTCTGCCGAGGCCGATCATTCCTAATTTCATGGATTATCCTTTTGAGTATTGGTTACTGTTAAAAGTAGAGTACGGAGTCGTATCCGGCGTGTCAAGCGCAAGTGATCAAGCTGATGCTCAAAAGAATTTTATTAGTCTCAAATAAAGAATAACAACCACCATCTTCAGAGGGTCAGCTTTGAGCATGTGTATAATTTGGAGTTACAGGCACAGAGGCAGAAGGCAGAAGTCACAGAGTAAAAGGGAATAAAGAAATACAATATGAAGAAGTAACGGCACTCAATGACTGTCGATCTGGTTGGTACTTGTATTCTTACACTTTGTGCCTTCTGCCTTTGTGCCTCACGCTATCGACTTCAGTCGATAGTCGTTGACTTTTTGTTTTTTGCTCGATTGAGCAGCGTTTGAACCTGCGGATGCCCGGGGGCAAGTTTATTCGCCCGGTCAAGATAGCGAATCGCCAGTGCAGGGTTGTTCCGGGCAAGTCCTTGATTTGCCCATTTGATATACAGCCCCACCATATCAAAGCCCCGTTGCCAGGCTTCCTGGAAAATCCTTGTAGCTTCATTGGATTTGCCGGACCCGTCCAACGTTATGCCAAGGGTTATATAGGCCTCAACGTAATTGGGGTCGAGAGCTATTGCGCGTCTGGCATGGTGAATGGAATTTTCATAATCCTTGAGGCGCCAGTATACAATTCCCAGATTATTATTGACCTTCAGCGGGTCGGCATTGGCTTTGGTCAGCGCTGTTTGAAAAGTCTGCAGGGCCTCTGTGAGTTTATTCTGCCGTTCCTGGGCAGTGCCGAGATTCTGATATGCATAGCCGTTGTCCGGGTCCAGTGCCAGGGCTTTTTTGAGATATTGTTCGGCTGAGACGTTATCGCCCGACATTCCGTAAATACTCCCAAGAGTCACATACGCGTCTGAAAACAGGGGGTTGATTTCAATGGCCTTGATAACCTCGGCGATTGCCATATGCTGGTTGTTCATTTTCTGGTAGACGATTCCCATATTATGATGAATCCGAGGCAGGTCTGCATTGCGTTTTGTCAGCGCGGTTTTTGACATGGCAATGGATTCCTCAAATCTCTGCTGCTTGTCGTATAACGCGGCCAGGTTGGTGTAGGAATGACTGACCCCGGGCTCAAGTTCGATCCCCTTGAACAGATGTTTTTCCGCTTCCCGGTAGCGCTTTCCAAGAAGCAGGGCTTTTCCCAGATTAATGTGGCCCCGGGATAATTGCGGAGATTTATCAACCACATCCTGCCAGAGATTGGTTGATGAGCTCCAGACGGCATTTCGCTGCACAGTGAAAATGCTGAGTATCGCAACAAGCATGATCAATACACCTCGTATGAATTGTTTCGGAACCAGTGAAAAGCCATAGAGCGGGACAAGGATTGCCGGGAAAAAAAAGACTGCCGGCAGATAGAGGCGATGTTCAAAGATCAGTTCCAGGCCGACAAAAGATGATTCGATGAAGAGGTTTCCCATAAACCAGAAGATGGCAAAGGACAACAGGCGGTTTCTTTTAAAGAGATGAACAATCAGCAACAGGAACCCCATCAGGACAAGTATTGATAAGAAGGCCTGTGGGGGCGCAAAGAAAGCAGTTGAAACCGGGAAATCGTAATTGATATTCAATCGTCCTGGAAGAGGTATAAGAATGAGGCTGAGATAATGGACAATGATTCTGGGTTCGGTGAGCAGTCTTTCCCCAAGGGTGAATGTTCTTGCCTGATAACCGTCAAGGATTGACTGCACCGGATTTTTGCCGAGAATCATCCAGCAGAAAAGCACGACTGCAACACTGATTAATCCGATGATAAAGGTGGTTTTTTTGAGGTTAAGCCGCTGATCGTGTTTGCGGAGAAAAAAGAAATCATAGGCAAAAATCATGATGGGCAGCATCACGGCGTTTTCTTTGCTGAACAGGGCAAGCAGGCCTGCTAGTAAACTTGCGGAGTATAACAAGTATTTTCCTGTGCATGAATCATTGAGTCTGCCCTTGATATAACAGAACAGTGCCAGCAGATAAAACAGGGTCATCATGCTGGTCATCCGCTGCACAAGGTAGGTCACCGCATTGGTCTGCAATGGGTGCGCAAGCCAGAGCAGTGTTGAAAAGAAGGCGATCTCTCGGACGGATTTATGGTGTTGCCCCGGAAGAGTCAGTGTTGTCTCAATGAGAAAATACAGAACAATCGCATTGAGAATATGGATAACGATGTTTATTAGATGAAAACCAAAAACGCTTTGACCGTGGATAAAATAATTAATCGCAAAAGATGCATTAGGTATCCATCGTCTGGTCATGAGACTGTGGGTGGCAGCGTTTTTGAGATTATCAAAAGTAAAAGAACTGAATTTTATAAAGGGATTTTCGAGGATGTTGACATAGTCATCCATTACAAAAGGGCTTTTTAGCGAATTGGCATAGATAAAGCCGGAAAGAATTATGAAAGAGAGTATGGCAAGGATGGGGAAAAGTTTTGTCTGTTTGCCGGCGGAATTCATCATAAGAGAGATAAGCTTGTTGTGGTAATCAGGGAGTCTTTCTGATAAGTTTTATAAACTGCATAGGTTAATAGGCTGCAGGCTCTTAGGTATTCAGGGAAAAGATATAAAATCGAACGGTTACACTAACAGACTAAACAGCTACAGCCTAAACACATCATCCGAAACCATGGTTTCCGGATGGAAACTAGTCTAACAGTCATCAGTCTAAAGTCTAAACAACCTGAGTCGTTGTCATTGTAAATTGATTCCTATGAAAATAGCCGCTTTTTTCCGACTTGATAATCAATTTTTTGCATTAATTCTCATTATTGGTCTGGCAACTCT
The DNA here is from genome assembly GCA_018823135.1 of Pseudomonadota bacterium. Taxonomy (NCBI): domain Bacteria; kingdom Pseudomonadati; phylum Pseudomonadota; species Pseudomonadota bacterium. The sequence continues at coordinate 36,992 of JAHJJF010000098.1, read as the reverse complement.
GGCCTATTCAAATACCATGCAGGCGCCGTTTGTGTTTGATGACTCTTCAAATATCGTCGAGAATAAATCATTGCGCATCAACGACCTTTCTCTTCCCTCGCTCAAACAGGCGGCAACCCAAAGCCCGTCAGGCAATCGCTGGCTGCCCAATATCAGTTTTGCGCTGCATTTTTATTTTACCGGGATGGACGTCTTGCCGTTTCACCTTGGCAATCTCGTCATCCATATCCTCTGCGCCATAACCCTGTATTTTCTTATTCTTGCGACTCTGCGGCTCAATGTGATTGAAAAAGGCAGGAATCGTGCCCCGGAACTTGCCCTGTTTGCTGCCTTGCTCTGGACTCTTCATCCGCTTGCCACCAATGCGGTGACCTACCTTGTGCAGCGGATGACCAGCATGATGACGCTGTTTTATCTGCTTTCCATATTGCTCTATGTCTGCGGGAGAAATCAAAACCAATCACCGGCGAAAAACGTGTGGTTTTTGCTGAGTATGGCGTCAGGCTTTATGGCGATAATCTGTAAAGAAAATGCAATCATGCTGCCAGTGACAATCCTTGCCTATGAGGTTTTTTTTCTATCAGACGGAAAAGGTATATCAAAAAAAATGTCGGCAGGAGCCGGGATTGCCGCTGTTTTATGCCTGTTGGTGGTTTTCGGATTTCTGGGAACCAGTGATCCTTTGGGATCGGTTCTGGCCGGATACCAGGAAAGGAGTTTTACCCTAGGCCAGCGACTGCTCACCGAGCCGGGAATTATCCTGTTCTATCTTTCCCTGCTGGTTCTGCCGTTGCCTTCCCGGCTCAATATCAACCATGATTTTGTCGTGTCTCAAGGCCTTTTTTCCCCATGGTATACGGTCTTTTCTCTGGCCGCGTTTGCCGGTCTGCTGTTCATGATTGTAATTTTGTTCAGGAAACACCGGCTGCTGTCCTTTGCGCTGTTGTTCTTTTTGATCAACCTGGTCATCGAGTCGTCGATAATCCCCCTTGAACTTGTCTACGAACACCGCCTCTATCTGCCCACGGTATTTCTCATCGCCGCGGTGGTCTTTTACGCGGATATCTGGTTTGAGGATAAACGTAAGACGTTTCGTACAGTTCTGATTATTTTATGCATCACCCTTGGAATACTTACCTGGCAGCGCAATACAGTGTGGAATTCCAGGGTGAGTTTATGGTCGGATGTCTTGAATAAATCTCCGAATCTCACCCGCGCCTATACCAATCTCGGTTGGGCGCTGAATGAAAATAAAGAGTATCTCCAGGCGGAAGCGATCCTCAAACGAGGTCTTCAGGATGATGCGAATAAGAATGTAAACCGTGAGAGCAGGGCCTGGCAGAAGGATATTTCCCAGCTCCATAATGTCATGGGGGTGGTGTACCGGAACCTTGGGAATAATCAGCAGGCATTGGAACACGCAAAACTTGCGCTGCGATATATGTCTGATTCCGTGGAAGCGTTATTGACTCTGGGGATTTCACTTGTGGCAGACGGCGAGTATCAACAGGCCGAGATTATCTTTGAGAAGGTTGCGAAAAACCGGCTTGAGACCGTTGATCTCTACAATAACTGGGGAATGAATAATTTTAATCTCGGCAATATTGACCGGGCGATTTACCTTCTTGAGCACGCGGTCCAACTCAACCCGGATCATGCCGAGAGTCATTATAATCTGGGGATTGCCTACGGCAGCAAAGGGAATAGTGAAAAGGCACGGCAGGAGATGGCGCTTGGCATGCGATTGATGAAGTAGTGTTTGCCACAAATGGTCTTTTTGCCCGATTTCTGCGTCACGCTCAAAAAATAATGCTCGAAATATCAAATATATGTCTGCGCTTATTTTTTTCGCAATCCTTGAACTTGAACAAAAACCCTCATTTCTGGACAGGCACTTAAGTAAGATTTAGAAAGGCTTCCCATTATATCGAATTATCTTGTTGTTAGATGAAAATTATCTTGAGACAGAATTTTTAATGAATTCAGAACGCTCCGAATGCACAGCTTCAGGCAAAACAGTTTTTCCGACCATGTGGAGGGGCTTGCCCTATCTCATCCTGCTGGCCGCAACAATCCTCGTTTATTCCAACACCCTGCAGGCGCCGTTCATCTTTGACGATTATCCGAATATCGTTGAAAACCGTTTTATTCAGATTTATGAAATTTCCTTTGAATCAATCAAGGATGCCGCAACGAAGAGCCCCATGGGGAATCGCTGGCTTGCCAATCTATCCCTTGCCTTGAATTATTCTGTCGATCAGCTGGACACTTTCGGTTTTCATCTGGTGAATATTGTCCTGCATATCTGTGCCGGATTCGCCCTGTATTATCTGGCGGGACAAGTCATGTCTCAGGCTTGTTTCCCAAGTCGTAGAGGCGTGTTGGAGTATATCCCGTTTTTTACAGCGCTGCTCTGGATGCTTCATCCGGTTCAGACCAATGCGGTAACCTATATTGTCCAGCGCATGACATCGATGTCGGCGCTTTTCTATCTTTTTGCAATGATTTGTTATATCAAGGCGCGGACGCACAACAGCATTAAGCGAAAGTATGCCTGGTACCTGGGATGTTCAGTAAGTGGTTTCCTGGCAGTGGTCAGCAAGGAAAACGCGGTGATGCTGCCGATAATCCTTGTTGCGGTTGATTTCTGCTGCCTGCCCCCCAGGGATGGGCATAACGGATTCAAGAGGTTTGCCTTTCCTGTATGCATTGGAATTGCAGCGTTATTGTTCGCCATGTTTTGTCTGGGAGGCGATCCCCTGAGTTCGGTTTTCAGTGGGTATCAGGTCAGGGATTTTACGCCGATGGAAAGGCTGCTTACCGAGAGCCGGGTATTTTTCAGTTATCTGCTGATTCTTCTGCTGCCCCTGCCTGCACGGCTCAACCTCAATCATGATTATCTGATCTCCCACGGCTTGTTCAGTCCGCCGCAGACCGCCTTTGCCATTGCCGGGATTGTGTTGTTCGTCGGGCTGATAATCATTCTGTACCGATACAACCGGCTGCTTGCTTTCTGCCTGTTCTGGTTTATCGCTAATCTCATGATTGAATCAACCATATTGCCCCTGGAGATTATCTATGAGCATCGATTGTATCTGCCGTCGATGTTGCTGATCTTGATGGGTGTTTTTCTTGTATTTCAATTACCTTTGCCGCCTAAATTTGTGAGCGGCTTACTGATAGCTCTGGCAATTGTTTCAGGGATTTTAACGTTTCAACGCAATGCCGTATGGCAGAATGAAGTGGGATTCTGGCAGGATATTGTCAGAAAATCCCCAAATCTTTATCGGGCACATGTCAATCTGGGCAAGGCCTTAAGCGATATCAAGGACAATTCCCAATCCGAACAGCATTTTCGAATTGCTATCGCCCTTGATCCAGACAAGGGTGATGCCTTCTATAATCTGGGAATTTTATATGACCGACTGGGCAGAACGCAGGCTGCCCTGCCATTGATGCAGACCGCAATTACCAAGGTCGGCAATCAGGCGAAATATTATCAGAGTCTGGGCATGGTTTACCGGAAGCTAGGAGATTGCAGCAATGCCAGAATCGCCGCGCAAACGGCGCTTAATCTTAATCCTGCAACCTATGAAGCTTTTATTACCCTGGGGATCTGCGAGCAACGGGACGGCAATCACCCAAACGCTGTTGGGCTGTTTAAGGATGCCCATGATAAGGGGCTTGTAAGTGTTGATCTGTATAACAACTGGGCAGTGAGCCTTGAGTATTTCGGCAAGTATGAACAGGCCAGAGACTATCTTTTAAAGGCCCTGGAACTTTATCCAGAGCATTATGAAAGTCGCTATAATCTCGGGATTATTTACAGTCGCCTGGGCATGGATGCTGAAGCAGAACGCGAGATCAGCCGAGCAGTAAAAGATAAAAAGGGAAACTGATCCAGGTTTCTTTTTCCCTCTCCGTCATTCAAGGGATGGAATTTTTTCGTGGTTTTTTTGAAGTCAAGCTATACAGCAAAGGGCCGGATTAAATCCGGCCCTTTGTATATTTGCTAGCGATCAAATCACGTTTATCTACCATGAGTTTGAGGAATGAGTCTGCTCCTTTGAGCTGTCGTTGTTATGGCAATCGCCGGTGCACCTGTTCGTGATGGAGTTATAGGTGATGGTAAATGTGCCGCCGGTTGGCATGGTAATGGTGTTCCTGGCCTCGGCTGAACTGATTGCTGAGGTTGCAAGATCATTAAAATGCGTGGAAGTCATTTTAGTGACATCGTGGCAGTTCTGGCATGAAAAAACGTCAACGTTCGTATGATCGTTATGATTGCCGGAGGAAGGGCTGTTATGCTGGCTTGGATTTTCCGTTCCGTCTTGATGGCAGATCAGGCAGTTTGAATTTGCCGTAATGGCAATAGACCCTGTTAGCCAGGGAGGAGTCTCCTGGCCGCCGTGACAACTGATATAAGTACATGTGCCGGTACTACTGTTATAGGCTGGTGGATTGGCATCCAGGGTGTTGTTATCATATACGGCCGAAATGGCCACATTTGCCGGTGCGGTACTGTCGAAATGGTCCAGGGTGTTGGTGCCGGCGGAATTATGGCAGGCGGCGCAATTTGCCAAACCAGTGATTTCGGGCAGTCCATTATGGGCCTCGTGAGCACCGGCTTGATTCGGGCGAATGTCACCGGCTGGAGCCGCGCTGTTCGGCGGGGCATTATGGCAGGAAGTGCAATTGAGCAGGGCAGTTGGTAAGCCGGCGGCATGACAGTCCTGGCAGGCAGGGCCAGCACCACCCTCTGCCGGTCCCTGCAGAGTCGCGCCATGACATAATGCACAGGCCGTTGCCAGGTTGCCGGCTGTTTTATGGCTGTTATCCGCCGTGCTCAGCCAGGGCACGGGATGAGCGGTGTCCTGATCATGACAGGTTTCGCAACCATTGGCAAAGGTGGTAAAGGCCAAATTAAACCGTGGATTGGAGCCGGCGGTGGCATGACATTCTCGACAAAAGGCCAGATTGCTTTTGGCCTCGGGGCCATGCAGTGCAGCATCGGAGAACGGAATGGCATGGGGCTCGCCCGGGCCGCCTGGATGGCAGACTGTCGTGGAGCCGTCGGAGTTGCTGAAGAAATCTTCAAAGCAGTTTGGCGCGTTGGGATGCGGGCCGGGTGCATCAGCTACCACGTTATGACAAATAGTACAGGCAGAGCCGATTGAGCCGGCGGTCCGGTGGGATGCTGAGTAATCTGCTGTGATATCATTTGTACCCTGCCAACGGGTTGGATGAGCACCGCTTGCCGGATGGCAAAGCGAGCAGGCCGTGGGAGCTATATTGCCATCAAACAGGACAGTACCCGAGGTGCCATGACAATTCTGGCAGAAGGCCAGATCCTCTTTGGCCTCGGGGCCATGCTGTGCTGGTTGAGTAAATGGCAGTGCGTGTGGTGCGATTCCCGGGCCGCTGGAGTGACAGTCATTGGTGGAGTTGTCTGGGTTGGTAAAGCTTGCGGAAAAACAACTGGGCGCGCCGGTCAAGGGGCCAATGCCAACACCATCGGTTTTATGGCAGAGGACGCAGCTATTGATGATAGTGGTTTGATTGCTGCTTCTATGGGTAGACGTATAGGAAGGGTCTTTATCTTCATTGGTTCCCTGCCAGTTGGTGGGATGCGCCCTGGCATCCGGGTGGCAATCAGTCGCAGTACATGAACCGTTGGGTTTATTGAGAATTGCCGGATCTGTTACGAAACCGCCATTGAAATCGAATGGCGGCTGGCCGTGGCAGTTGCGGCAGGCTAGCTGGCTGGCCTTGGCTTCCTGTCCATGATCAGCAGGATTTGTATAGGGAATTACATGGGGAGCTGGTGGGCCGTCAGCATGGCATTCGGCGGTGAAACAACTTGGCCCGGTCTCGACTGATTCCTGACCGCTGCGCAGGTCCGCACCGTGGCAGGCGGCCGTGGCGCAGCTTGTCCAGTTGATACTCTCCTGGAAACTTTGATGATCAGCCAGGGGATTGCTCCAGGCAGACGGATGAATCAAAAAGGGCGGGCCCTCAATATGGCAGGCGAAACAGCTGGGTGTGACCTTGCCGCCGGATAAATCCTGAGCATGACATGTCCTGCATTTATCCAGCCCGAGAGTGGCTTCGACATTATGCGTGAGGATCCAGCTTTCGGGATGGGCCTTATCCGCCAGGGGGGCTTCCGGGGGGCGGTCGGAACAGCTGGTTAAGAAGACAGCCAGGAGCAGAGTGGATAAAAAGGTTTGAAATTTAAACATTAATTTGCCTCTCTGGAATAGCCATTGAATGATTTATGCATGGCAGCGGACACAGGATTCGGAAGTTTTGGGATTGCCATGGCAGCGATAACAGGAGCTTGGGTCTGTACGGCCATCGATCCGGTGCCGACTGATATAGTCGCCCCGGTGTGGGGTGCGCCGGAAGTTGTCGGTCTGATTTTTCAGCGAAGGCTTTAATTCCACCCGTACCCCGTGGCAGTCGTTGCAGGAGCTTTCCTGGTGGCACAGAAAGCAGACCTGTGACTGTTGATACGCTACCTGGCGGTGATTCTCAGCAAAATAGGCGGTGTGATCAAATTGTTTAAAGACTATCTGTTCGCCGATGGGATCATGACATTTTGTGCAGATGGGTCTTCGATTCCCCACTTCCGCGTCGGGCGGATGCTGTTGGGGAAGTTCATAGTCAGTGTTGAGAGCAGCGCAGGCATGGAGCAGGAGCAGAGAGAGCGCAACACCAATGAAAGTGGATATTTTTATATTCATTATTTACTCCTTAAGATGCTCTATTCTTCTTTCAGCAAGGGAAATTTGGAGATTATCCGCAATGTGCCGCGAAAATCATTGTCGTAAAAAGGGTCGGAGCTGTAATCAACGGAAAGCTTGACTGCCAGCGATTTGTTAAAAAAATGGGAGCCGATGCCCAGCGAGAGAAACAGGGAATTGTCCTGGCCGAATATGGTTTCGTTATAATACACATAGAGCAGATCACCGGTTACAAAATCAAATGCCTTGTTGTCAGCGGGTTGATCCCAGTAAAAAAATGCCCGTCCGAGCAAGTAATCATTTTCCGCCGCCGCGCCTTCCATGACACCCATTTCGCCGCCAACCTGGGATAGTTCCTCCCCGTGCCAGGTGAGAAGACTCGAATAAAACCGGGAGGTGTCAGTCCTTATATCATAATCATAATTTTTTACTTTGAAGGCGAGATCCCATTTCTCGGATTGCCACCAGTAGATATCACTGCCGATTATTGTCAGCGTTTCGTCGGTTCCGGCCAGAAAACGAAAGGGATCGGCACTGTTGCTCCTGGTGTTGAAGAGGCCATCATACTCAAATTGGTGAAAATACGGTCGGACGTTTTTTTCAAAGAGGCGAAAAGGGGCTTCGTAGGAATGCTCGGCCCACTCGTTGGAAAGCAAATTACGCGAGGACAGCCCGGAGAAGCTTATGGGGCCTGCTGGGGTAAGTGCCAGGTCAATCCCCAGGATTTCTTCGTCTTCGATATCGTCATTGTAAATCTGCTTATAGGAGACTCCAACATTATAGAGCGTCCCTTTGTGATGTGCTATTTTGGCACCCCAGATGCTGTCACCGTTGCGCCCGTTTTCTTTGTCAAGGGATACGGGAAGGCCACCATAGGCGGACAAAGTAAAATAGGGGGTAATATCGCCGGTCACCCGGAGGCCGTCCACACTCTCGTTGGCAATGCCGGCAAAAACATGTTGCCGACCGAGTTTTATGTTCAGGTTGTTCGAGGAATGAGAATATTCCATATAGCCGTAGAGCAGTTCGCCATCTTCATTTTTGTCAAAAAAGATGTCGTCCCCCAGGTCGCTACGGCCCCATCCATACCCATGGAATGAAAAACCCTTGTTTTCCCGGTCGCCGTAATAAAGCTGCAGATATTCATAGACGGGAAGGACTTGAGTGTTGTTTTTCTCCGAGGTGTCCCTTTCCAGGGAGCGGAAAATGGTGTCCGAGGTCAGACTCAGTTGGGGGGCCGCCGATACATGGTCCGCAGGAGCAAAGGCGAGAAGCAGGGGTACAAAAACTATGTTCTTCCAAAATGTATCAATTGGCATGGCAGCTCCTTACGGTTGGAAATAAATACATTGATATTCTGAAAGTGAGAAACAGATGAGAGGCCCGGTTGTTGCTTCTATGGTTCGCTCAAATAGGCAGGGTTGTTTCCGAGCAGATCAGGTTGGCGCAATGTATGTGATATTTTCTGTTGATTGTCAAATCCTTTTTTGAGGTAGATAATTAGATAGGTTAATTTTTTACATGTAAACAGGGACATGCTTTATTTATTGAATTTTTGTACCGGATATTTGTTTTCATAAGAATTATTAATTATATGGATTAAAGGGGAAACAGGCAGTCTTTGTTTTTTCCCCTATGTCAATCAATGGAGCTTTTCGTTGTGTTTTCTTTTTCGATTATCTAGTATGTCCGTATTGTTAGGATTTACAAAGGTGTCAAATCAATCCTTGCAGGCCGCTTTTCAAAGTTGCCCGAAAAACGAAACTGAAACTGGAGATATGAACATGACTTGGAATTTATTGATAACCCTCATGATATTCCTGCTGTTCAACAGCAACACAATGGCCGGAACTGAGGTCGGTCCAACATCCAAGTACCAGCAGCAGAACTCAAAGCTGATAATATATAGCAGCGAGGTTGACTTGTCTTATAAGGGCTTCTGGAAAATTGCCGATTCAGAAAAACAGTCTCAGGCGCACGAGCTTTATTTGAGCCGTGATATAAAAAGCCTGCAAAAAGAAATGCCGGATTTTTTGAAAAGTAAACTCACCCTGCAGATGGAAATGGAACGAAAAATCCAGGATGGTGCAGGTTTATTACGATCATTCTACTCCTCATTGGAGGGGTATGCAAAACTGCATGATTTTGTCGGTCCAAACTCGTTGGGCGATCTTGATCCGATTAAGGATAAAAGGGTTATTGAGTTGAATGTGAAGACCTGGACCAAGCGGTATGATGAACAACTGACTGGTGAATTTGCCTTTCTGGTCCCTGGGGTTTCTTTTAACCCTGAAAAAAACTCAAGCCGCCGGTTGCCGCGAAGTAAGCGAGAGGAGTTGATGATCGAATTGCGACCCTATGTGGATGATGGAAAACACTGGATTCTTTTTAATGACGGATCCATTGAACGTGAGAAAATTGATCCTGAAATAATCAAACAATATCAGTTGGAGATTCAACCGATAATAACCAAGGATCAGCCCGAAATTAAGCCGCCGGAATTTCAAAAATATATACTTGTTATGGTTTGTGCAGAGGATTTCCTCGGGTCGGTTTCTCTCACCGTGGAAAATGCTGTTACGGGAAAGAGTCAACGAATTCGATGGGATCTTGCACAGGCGCAAATCGATGAAAGCGCAGTAAAAAATAATCTCACCAGTGCCAGGCGAGGGCACTGGCGGTCCTATGCTGTTCTGGGGGATACCCCGGTACTCTCTTCTTGGTTTGAGTTTTATGGAGATAAAAGTTGGTCTGGATCGAGAGGTGGCCGTGGAGGAAGGCAGGCAACAGAACTTACAGCTTTTAAAATACTTGGTGGCAGAGCGGCCGTGGAGGAGACTCTCCAGATGCAGGCCATTGCCCGATCCTCCGGACAGGCTGAAGAAAGGAATATACCCGTTGAGACCCTCACCGGTGTTGAGGTGGAATCCCATCCTTTTGCGGAAATGCTCGAACAACACGGGGGGCCTGGTCCGGGGCTTGCTCTGGCTGGACTTGCGCCCCACGATCATTTTTTTGTTCATGTTGCCAGGCCATCGACCCTCCTGGCCTTTCTTGAAGACGGCGCTGAATTTATTTCCCGGTTTGGCGGGGTGATTAATTCCAATAATCTGCAGTACGAGTTAACCTCAAAGTACCTCTCCCGCCTGGGATTGGACAATAAGTGGCTGAGGATGTTCCTTGACTCTGGCGAGGTCGAAGAGATGGCCTTAATATTTCCAGACCTCTTTTTCATTGACGGCACCGACGTTACAACAATCTCCCGTCTTACTCACCCCCAACCTGTTCAATTGCTTTTACGATTAATCGGCGTGGCAGGTCTTTCATCGGGAGATGTGGTGGAGCATGTCTTGGATGACGGCAAAAAAGTTTTCTGGACACTATTGGATAACCTCCTGATCTGCAGCAGCAGTAAGTCGGAGATGGATCGGGTGATTGCTCTGCACCTGGCAAATGGTGATGGCAGCCTGGGGGCAAGTGACGAGTTTCGCTATATGTTGACGCAATTGCCAGTGGAAGAAGAAACCCGTATTTTTGCCTATATTTCAGATCCGTTTATCAGGCATCTGGTGGGCCCGGCAACCAAGATTTCTCAACTTCGGCGGATCAGCGCCCGCCAGAAGATGGAAGTGCTTTCTTCCCGTATCTTATTGGCAAAGATGGATGGGATCATTAATCAGGATTCTCTGGAGGCACTGATTGCCGGGAAATATCTGCCGGAACATTTCGTTGAGCAAGGATATTCAATTGACCGGGATTTGAAGGTTCATTCCAGTGAATATGGGACTTTGGCAGGTATGCAGGCCTTGGCCAGTGCCCCTGTTGAAATGGTCACCAAGTCCGAGGCCGCGTCCTATAAAATATATGTGGATAACTACAACAGATACTGGAGTCGCTATTTCGATCCCATCGCCATCAGAATCAATGATTCCAAAGACGGTTCATTGGAAATGACGACTTTCATCCTGCCGTTGATTGACAATTCCATATATAACGGCTTGCGGGATATATTGGTGAGTGCCGAAGAAGGAGGAACATTGCAGATCCCCCAACCATCTCTCCGGCCGGTTATGATGCTCTCTCTCAACCTGCAGGAAAAAGGCTGGATGAGCATCAACAAGGGCATTTCAAGGTATATCAGCCCTCGTCTTCTTGATGATCTGGCCTCAAGTATCCACCTTGCCATTCATGATTCGGACCCGGTGATCGCCTCGGGGAGTGGTGATATCCTGGGTGCGTTTAACAGTGAGCTTGTTACCGGGGGCGGCGGCGGGATGATGATGTTTATCCCGGTGGCACTCTCTGTTTTGACCAGGCCATGTACCCTGTTTATTGAGACCTCCAACCCGGAGAATACTCTGGCGACCCTTAGGGGTATGACCCGGAAAAATTTGCGGCAGGAGGGCTTTGCCATGGATTTTTATCAGTTGGACGGCAAAGATGAATGGACTATGAGCTTGAATATTTTCGGGATGATTAAACTTCGCTACGGCATAGAAGTGCAAGGTAATTATCTGCTGATCAGAAATATCCCATGGTCTAACAAGGAAATTATATCAGGAGTGAGAACAGTACCTCTTAAGAGCGTTTTTCTTGAGGCTTTTCCGGAGGCATGCAAAGAGCAATTGCCTGGCTTATTCGCAGCTGCCAATGAAAATTCAAGGTTGTCATCTCAAAAGAATATGGCGTACTTGTTTCCTCTTCTCGCCAGTGGCTATGCCTCGGTGGATGATTTGGAGAAAAAACACTTCGACATGTTCGGTTTCAAGCCGGTCCACCCCGAAGGCGGTCAGTGGATGTGGAACGGCAGACATCTGTCAAGTTCCCGGTTTGGAGATGTTATTTCACAAAAACAACCGAGCTATAAGGGAGACACCGATGGAATGGGTCTTCTTCGCAATATTGATAATGTCAGCTTGAATATGCAATTTGAAGATTCCGGCTTAAGGGCAATTCTGCGGTGGGAAAAAAGTGCAGATTAGGTCTGTTCCGGGGATAGTGGGTCAAATCTTTATCCATCCCATTTTTTAGAAAGTTTCATGGCCTCGCAGGTTTGTTAATCAAACTTGCGAGGCTTTTTTTGTCCTCGTCACTCAATGGAGTCTTTTCGTTGTTTTGTCTTTTTTGATTAAATGTTATGACCACAGATTGATGAAATATGAATGATGATTATTCACAGGAGAAAAAATGTTAAAGGACAACACGCTGGGGTCGTTCCAGGACAATTGCCTGGAGCTTTTCAAAGACCGCATTTCCTCTCAACGGCACCGAGGTTTCGCCGGCTGCAACTGAACGGAGGAAATCCATCTGTTGCCGGTCTGAGCTGGCCAACGATTGATCAATCCACACCAGGATGTTGTTTCCAGGACTGTAAAGCACCAGGGGGCCGAAGGCAGCCTCATTATCCGGCCCGGTTGATGAATCCCCAAAAGATACTGTCTGCTCAAGCTCGAAAGGTCTCGGCGGTTTCTGAAAGCCAAGCATTGCGGCAAACAGGGTGAGTGATTTTTCAACGCCCTTGGCATTGCGGCCAGCCAGCCACGCTATGCCTTCCTGTGCCAGATTTTCAATATCTGCATCCGTGTAAGTCAAATCAAGCTGTCCAATCGCATCTTTCCGGACAGTTTCCACCGATTCATCCTTTGAACTCAACTTGATATCGGAATCCACCAGAATGTTGCGGATATTGCGAATACTCCACAAATCAAGGGTTCGCGGGCTTCTGCGAACGGTCACATCTTTAACGGTGGATTGAAAAATCGGCAGCTCGTTGTCCAGGACCATGATCATCGGCAGCGCCCCCTCAACCGTTTTAACATAGAGATCCAGGTCGCGTTCATGCTGGAATTCATAAGGGCTCATTTCCAGGAGGCGGCGCATGTTCTCCTTGTCAACCGGGCGTCGGGTGGATCCGGAGCCGCAGGAAGCTGTAACTTTTGCGGCAAGGCGGTCAATTTCAATTTTTCGCAAAAGGTTTTCAGTAAATTTTGTTTTTTTCATTAGTTCTCCAATGGGTATTTTTTTCATAGTGGCAGGATCGATCTTTAAAGTCATGCGATAAATTTAAATTCACAAAAATGAGGCTGCCCATGGAATCCACAGGTCTTTAAAGAGTAAAAGACCGTCAGGATCAGCAGGTAAACATACTGTCCTGAACAGGGAGCCAAAAGATATATATGTTGTTTCAAGTCAAGAACTTGGCGGTAAATATTGCTCAATAATATGATTAAGGATGGCAAACTATGACCTCTGGTATCTGCCTGATAGGTGTGATTTGTGAAATATCGTTTCCAATGTCGCAGGAGATTATGATAAGACATGGTTAATGGCTGGAATTAATAGTGAGGAAACTGTCGGAGAAATCCGAATCTACTCAAAAAAATGGATTAATTATTGCGGTGGCGTTCATAACCCTTTCGAGGATAATGACCTGACCTTTCAAATGCACAAATGATTCCAAAAGGAGAAAGGCCTTGAAAAATAATAACCGCACAGCAGGAACATCTATGCACAAAGACTTTGTTGACCGGCCGGATACCACCCTGGATGATTACCCGAGGGTAATCCAGGAGTTGCGAATGTATCAAATTGAACTTTCGCAACAGAACGAGGAATTGCGTGAGATTCAACTCGAACTTGAGAAATCCCGTGCCCGGTATGTGGATCTCTATGATAATGCCCCTGTCGGTCATTTTACCTTTAACGGAAAAGGGCTGATTCTGGCAGTGAATCAAACCGGCTGCAACCTCTTGGGGCTGGAGAGAGACGTCCTGCTCAACAAATCTTTCACTTCATTTATGAGCCGAAATGACAGTGATCTATTCTATCTTCATTGTAAAAAAGTATTTGCAGAAAAAAGCAAGCAGACCTGTGCCCTCACACTCATTCACGAAAACGGCAAGACGTTTTACGCCCAGCTTGACAGCATTCCTGCTTTCATGGCCCCCGGCGAAAATCCACTATGCCGGACCACGATAACCGATATCAACAAACGTCGGGAGTTGGAAGAGGCGCTGAAGAATTCTGAAACGCGTTATCGCCGTCTTTTTGAATCATCCAGGGAGGGAATAATCATCCTCGATGCAGAGACGGCACAGATCTCCGATGTCAATCCCTTCCTGATCGAAATGCTGGGGTATTCCACAAAGGAATTAGTCGGAAAGAAACTTTGGGAAATCGGCTGTTTTAAAGATGCCGAAGCGTCTAAAACCACATTTAAGACCCTGCAGAACAGCGGCTACGTCCGCTACGACGATTTGCCTCTGGAAACAAAAAATGGCCGGGAACTGGCAGTGGAATTTATCAGCAATGTCTATCTGGTCAATAACCAGAAAGTGATTCAATGCAACATTCGCGATATCACCAGACGGAAACTGCTGGAGGGGGCATTATGTGGACCTCATGACGGAACCGAACGGCGGGGGACGGAACGCCGGGCCGAACCGCGGATGATCAACGAGCAACTGGACAGGGAAATCCAGGAGCATCAACGGGCAGAGAATTCCCTTCTCAAAGCCCTGACGGAAATCAAAGCACTGAAAGACCGCCTGGTGATAGAAAATATTTACTTTCGACAGGAGATCACAAAAAAACACCAATTCGACCATATCATCGGGCAAAGCGATGGCATCAAGTATGTTCTCTATCGCGCCGAGCAGGTTGCGCCGACAAACACCACGGTCCTGGTCCTCGGCGAGACCGGCACCGGCAAGGAACTGATTGCCGGCGTCATTCACAACTTGAGCCCCCGCAGGAAACACCCGCTCTACACCGTCAACTGTGCAGCCCTGCCCGCCAATCTGCTGGAAAGCGAACTGTTTGGCCGGGAGAAAGGTGCTTTCACCGGGGCCGATACCAGACAGATCGGCAGGTTCGAAGTCGCGGACGGTTCCACCCTGTGCCTGGACGAGATCGGGGAACTGCCCTTGGAAATGCAGGCCAAGCTGCTCCGGGTGATCCAGCATGGTGAGTTTGAACGGCTGGGCTCGTCAAAGACCATCAAGGTCGATGTGCGCATTGTGGCGACAACCAACCGGAATCTCGAGGAAGAGATCCTTGCGGGCAGGTTCCGGAAGGATCTCTATTACCGTCTGAACGTGTTTCCCATCACGGCCCCTCCTTTGCGGAAGCGGACGGAAGATATTCCGCTCATGGTTCAGGCCTTTGTTGAACGCTATGCCCGGGAACTCGGTAAACAGATCACCTCGATTCCGAGAAAAACCATGAGGGAATTGCAGACGTATCCCTGGCCAGGGAACGTCAGGGAACTGGAGAGCATCATCGAACGGGCCATGATTCTCTGTCCCGGCCCGGGATTTCAGCTCTCGGACAAACTGACATCCTCTCCTCCCTTACAGTCCGTCGAAGGCGGGACCTTGAAAGAAATGGAGAGGAATCAGATCGTCAAGATTCTCTCGGAAACCCGTTGGCGCATTGAGGGGAAGAATGGCGCCGCCACGATTCTGGGGCTTCACCCGAGCACCTTGCGGGCGAGAATGCACAAGCTCGGGATAGTGCGACTGGAAATGAACGACTGAATAACCGGCGGCATCCCTTAATTTAACTAAGGCCTCAAAATTTTGAGGAACTATCATATGTTGAGGCCGGGCAAATCCTGTGCCCCTGTTTTTCATACTCCCATGGAACCCCCTGCTGATAAAAGTTTTCTCCGGGTTCAGGCATTATTTCGCCAAGCGGCACGTTAATTGCTAAATCTATACGTATTTGCCAAGTCCCCAAACACTGGAGATGAATATACTATGAAGAAACAGGACCTGAATGAATTGCGCAAGCGTGCAAAAGCAATACTCGGATCCGAGGAAAACTCTTATTCTGAAAATTTCGATGACGAGCTCAGTGCAGCGCTTCATGAACTCCGCACCCATCAGATCGAACTGGAATTGCAGAATGAAAATCTCCGCCGAACTCAGGAGCAACTTCTGGAGACCCGTGACCAGTATGTAGACCTCTATGACTATGCCCCTGTCGGCTATCTCACGTTAAGCGATAAAAATCTGATACTTGAAGCAAACATGACCTTGTCCGGCCTCTTGGGTGAAGACAGAGTGTCGCTCCTTGGCCGGCCCCTCTCCCACTTCATTGTTCCTGAAGATCAGGATATCTTCTATAAAAAGTTGAGAGAACTTACCGATACACAAAAACGGCATTCATGCGAACTGCGAATGCTCAGAAAGGATGGTGACTGGTTTTGGGCCAAACTGGAATGTGTTCCCCGGGAAAACATCGATAGAAGCGGGATTCTCATACGAATAGCCTTAAATGACATCACGGAACCAAAGCGCCTGGAAGCGGAAATCATCAAGGCCAAAAAGATTGAAGCCACGGCAATTCTCGCCGGCGGCATTGCCCATGACTTCAATAACCTTCTTGCCGTAATCCTCGGCAACCTTGAGATGGCGCAAAAGGATAGAACAATCAGCCGGCCTGTTGCCGACAAACTGCGGAATGCGCTCACTGCCTGCCTCAGCGCCGCGAATCTGACCAAAAAATTTCTGACCTTTTCATCCGGCGGCTACCCCCATAAAAAACTCACATCGATCAAGACCTTGATTTCAGATTCGGTGTGTCTGGCTCTTGCCGGATCGAATGTGAATTACGATTGTTCATATTCAGACAATTTATGGCCTGTTGAAATTGATGCCGGGCAGATGACGCAGACAATCAATAATGTTATAACAAACTCGCGGGAAGCCATGCCGCAGGGAGGCTGAATCCGAATTCGTGCTGAAAATGTCGACTCGATCCCTGAAAAAAGCAGCATCCCGAGCGGTCAGGATGCCAGGTATGTCCGGATTTCAATCGAGGATCAAGGGATAGGCATACCAAAGGACATTCTTCCTCAGGTCTTTGACCCTTACTTTTCCTCCAAGAAGATGGGGGCGGAAAAAGGCATGGGCCTGGGCCTGGCAATTGCCTATTCCATAATCAAAAAACATGGCGGCGCAATTGATATTGCATCGCAGCAGAACATCGGGACAACGGTCTCTATCTATCTGCCGGCAAGCGACAAGCAGATAGTTCCGCTTGAGAACAAGGCCCGAAAGGCTCTTCCTGTCACTAAAAAAATCCTGGTCATGGACGACGAGGAAATGCTGAGAAACATGACACGGAACATGCTGGAAGGTCTGGGCTATGAGGCGATAGTGGCATTTGAGGGAGAAGAAGCCATTCAAACATATTCCAAGGCCAAAAGTGCAGGTTCACCTTTCGGAGGGGTAATCCTCGACCTGACCGTCAAGGGAGGCATGGGTGGCATCGAAACCATCAGACGTCTTCTGGAGATTGACCCTGATATCAGAGCCATAGTTGCCAGCGGCTATTCAAACGACCCGGTCATGGCAAACTTCAAGGCGTATGGCTTTCTTGCTGCACTTGAAAAACCATTTCAATTGAAAGATCTTATGAAAGCCCTGGAGAAAATCATTGCTCCCACGGAAAATGACTAAGTCGGTCATATGCCCGAACGAAACCATAATAAACGCACACTTTTGCCGGAGTTGAAACATGCCCGTTAAAAAAGAGAAAAAAGCCAGGGTCGACACAGCCAGGACTCCTGTCGGGGTTAAAAAGACCGCTTCTAAAAATAAACCCAAAGCCAAAAGCCTGCCGCTTGATCTTGAAAGCGCCGACCAGGCGAGGACGCCACCCCCGATTGTCGGGATTGGCGCTTCGGCGGGCGGCCTTGAGGCCTTTGAGGCATTTTTCACCGCCATGCCGCCGGCCGCGGGCCTTGCCTTTATTCTGGTTCCCCATCTTGATCCGACACATATCAGCATCATGCCCGAACTGATCCAGAAACGCACAAAGATGCGTGTTCTGCAAATCAAGGACGGGATGCAGGTGGAGCCCGACACGGTATTTGTCGTCCCGCCCAACAAGGATCTCTCCATCCTGAACAGCACCCTGCAGCTCATGGAACTGAGCAAACCCCGCGGCGCCAATCTGCCGATTGACAGCTTTTTCCGTACACTGGCCAGGGACCAGGGTCCAAATGCGGTGTGCATCATCCTTTCCGGCACCGGCAGCGACGGCACTTTGGGGGTAAAAGCCATCAAGGCCGAGAGCGGCATGGTGATGGTGCAGGAAGAGAATTCCGCCAAGTATGACGGCATGCCCAGAAACGCCATAGCCACGGGACTAGTCGACTATATCCTGCCGCCCGCCGAAATGCCGGAACAACTGCTCAAATACCTGCAACACGCCATCCACAAAAAAACGGCCTCGATTCTCACCGGGGACGCAAAAACACCAGACGCCCTGCAGAAAATATATATCCTCCTGCGTACCCGCACCGGACATGACTTTTCCCTCTACAAAAACAACACGATCCTGCGGCGCATCGAAAGGAGAATGCATGTCCACCAGATTGACCTGATCAAAGACTACGTCACCTATCTCCAGAAAAGCGAGGTTGAAGTCGACATCCTGTTCAAGGAACTGTTGATCGGAGTTACCAATTTTTTCCGTGATCCTAAAGCCTTTGAGGCGCTCCGGGAAACAATCCTTCCGGACCTGCTTTCGGAGAAACCGGACGGCTATACACTGCGCGTCTGGGTTGCCGGCTGCAGCAGCGGCGAGGAGGCCTATTCCGTTGCCATCCTCCTGCAGGAGGTCCTGGAGGATATCAATCGCCGCATCAACCTCCAGATATTCGGCACCGACATTGACGAGGACGCCGTATCCGCGGCACGCGCCGGAATTTTCCCGGCCAGCATCGCCGATGACATGAGTCAAGCGCGCCTGAATCGCTGGTTCGTAAAGGAGGAACATCAGTACCGCATAAAAAAATCGATCCGCGAGATGCTGGTCTTTGCCGTACAGAGTATTATCAAGGACCCGCCGTTTACCAAGCTGGACCTGATCTGTTGTCGCAATCTCTTAATTTACCTCGGCCCGGAATTACAAAAGAGGCTCATCCCCAATTTTCACTACAGTCTGAAGCCCCACGGCATTCTTTTTCTCGGCTCCTCGGAAGCCATCGGACAGACCCAGGATCTCTTTACCGTGCTGGACAAAAAATGGAAAATTTACCGCCGCAGGTCGGGCTCTGTTGCCGCCCGACAGGTGTTGGAACTCCCCTTTACTCCCGCAAGGCATGAGAACATGAAACCCGAACACCCGGAATCCATCAGAAAAGCGGAAGAACTGAGCGCCTTTCAACTGGTTGAAACGATACTGAAACAGGTCGACGCCCCTCCCTGCGTCATTATCGACGAGGCGAGCAACATCATCTATCTCCATGGCCGCACCGGCAGGTACCTGGAACCGGCCATCGGCAAAGTCAGCGTCAATATACTGGAAATGGCGCGTCCCGGCCTTGGAATGGACCTGGCGGCCGCGATCCGGGGAGTCGCGACCAACAAACTGGCATGTGTCCGCAAAGGGGTCTCCATCGAGCACAACGGTGGTCACATATCCATTGATCTGACAGTGAAGCCGGTCCTGGAGCATCGCGCCTTGCGCGGCCTGATGATGGTCATTTTCAAGGAAATCGTCACTCCTGAAAAAAAGAAGATCACCTCAAAGCAGACAAAGACACTGCAAAAAAACACCGCCGTCGAGACACTCGAACAGGAGTTGCGGCACACCAGGGAAAACCTGCAGACCACCATCGAAGAGCTTGAAACCTCCAACGAAGAGCTTAAGTCCGCCAACGAAGAACTGCAATCCACCAATGAGGAGCTGCAGAGCACCAATGAGGAGATGGAGACCTCCAAGGAGGAACTTCAATCTCTCAACGAGGAAGCCGCCACGGTCAACGCTGAATTGCAGAGCCGCATCGATGAGTTGTCCAAAACCAATGATGACATGAAAAACCTGCTGGACAGCACGAATATTGCCACCATTTTTCTCGATCTTGATCTGTGCGTCAGAAAGTTCACGCCGAAAGTAGTGGAGATCATCCCCCTGGCTGGTATCGATGCCGGCCGCCCCATAAAGCATTTTGCCACCGCCCTGATCGATACGGACCTGACGGACTATGCCCACGACGTTTTACAGAACCTCGGAATGAAGGAAAAGGAAGTGCGTGCCAAGGGCGGCGCTTTCTACCGTATGCGGGTTCGGCCTTATCGCACGTTGAACAATGTGATCGACGGCGTGGTGATCACCTTCGAAGATATTACCGCGCTCAAGAAAACCGAGTCCGCTCTGAATGCCTTGAATACGGAACTTGAAAAACGAGAGCGGAAGTCATAACTGCGACTCAGGTTGCAGGCAGGGCATTCACTCTTCTCCGATTTCAAGTCTTCTCGACATTCTAATGAATACCGTGCTGCTTTCATAAAACCTGCCAATTATTACACGTTGAATGCCTCAATAATTTGAGGTGTTCAACCATATATTGAGGCCAAAAGAATCTGTCTTTCTTCTCTGCTGTTTTCTTCGCGTCTTCCCAGCCCCTGTCAACAATGGCTTTTCCAGGTTGTTTACGACTGCTCTCCCCATCGGCATGCCTTTTGCTATTACCTCAATCATGATTCTCGTTATCAAGCATATGAGGGTGCCTGCCGAAAAACGCAAGGAACTGTCTCAGACGATTGCCTCGCTTATCGGCGCCATCAAAAAAGAAAAGGGCTGCGGGCGTTGTGATTTTTTTCAAGGCATTGAGGATGAAAATATCCTCTGTCTGCTTGAAGAATGGGAGTCCCGGAAGACCCTTGAAACATATCTCAAGTCTGAATGTTACAAAGTAATGCGGGGGGCGATGAATCTGCTTTCAGACCCATGTGAATTAGTTACTTACTGCTATCTAAAGCCGCCGGAAATAAAAAAAGAGTAATTCGCTCATGACCAAACCAGCCCCTGTTGAGCTGGACTCTCATCAGTACTCCACATGAGATAGTAATGAACTTCTATTTCCCGAGATGAAAAGAATCTCATCCCGGATGTTTTTCAATCTGGCCGCCCCGGGACGAGTGAGAATACGCAAATATCACTAAAATCATTAGGAGGGCAAAGAATTGGTGCAGAAAATCAAGCCGTTTGTCCGCACATCTCATAGGTAAAGAGGAAAAGGACTCAAGAACTAACAAAATCAAAATTTGGAAATTAAAATGAAAACAACATTATTTAAAGGTTTGGCTCTATCAATGGTCGGCATGGGAATGATGGCGGGAAGCGCTGCGGCGACCCCGATGCTTGATTTTGCGGTCTCAGCCCCAACCCCAGGGACAATAAGCTATAGCGGTGGCTCCCAGGCTTTGATTGGCAGCAATATTCAAGTTGACTCCGTGGTTGGCCTGGACACCTTACGCAACACCAGCAAGGCCTTAAGTTTTATTGGTGCGTTATTGAATTTCAACCCCGGAGCGAACACCGGAAGATGGGGCAGGGGTAGCGGGATTGGTTCCGAAATCTCTATTGTTGGTGGTGTGGATGTCGATGGGGATAACGTGGCTGATTTCAGTGGAACACTGCTCTCCGGGACTTCAGGCACGACACAAGTAATCAAATCGGGGACAACTTTTAATATCATAGGGGGCAGTTTTGCCGATTTCAAACTTCCCGAACTTCTTAATCTGTACGGCCTTCCAACAACCATGCCTGATGGCACTCCGCCCCTCGCCTATAATGGTAACCTCAACATTAGTTTTATTTCCCCTGTTAATTGTGTTGGAGCAGTTTTCACCAGGACTACGCTTTTAAGCGGTGACATAGTTAACACTACGATTTTAAACGGTGACATAGTTAACACCGCCAAGCCTGTTTCGGAGCCGGCCACCATGCTGCTCTTCGGCACGGGCTTGGCGGGTCTTGCCGGCATAGCCAGACGCCGCATCAGCAAGAAGACAACTCAAGGCAATTAAAATAATAGACGGTCAGCCGTCATCCGCCCCCTGACGGGTGACGGCTGCTGTGTTGAAAAAATAACCACTGAAACAACAAGGAGAAAATTCATGAAAACAATTTATAAAATGGCGTTTATGGCAGCTGTTGTTGCTCTATTGGTATCAATCGGCCCGGTTCGTTCGTTTGCGGACAAAATAGATGACAGTATCGAATCTTCCGCCAAAAAAACCTATGTGTACGAGAAATATCTCAAGGACGATGCCATCAAAATAGAGTCCAAGGATGGTGTTGTCACCTTGACCGGGACTGTCGCCGAAGGGTCCCACAAATCCATGGCCCAGGAAACCGTGGCCAGCCTCCCCGGGGTCAAAAGCGTTGACAATCAACTGAAAATTAAAGATGCCCCCGCGGAAAAGTCGGATGCATGGCTCACCACCAAAGTGAAGACCGCGCTCCTGTTTCATCGGAACGTGAGCGTCATGACCGAGGTTACCACCAAGGACGGGATCGTGTCCCTGAAGGGTGAAGCGGACAACAGCGCCCAGAAAGAACTGACAACGGAATATGCCAAGGATGTCGAAGGTGTCAAAGAGGTAAAAAATGAGATGTCCATCGCAATGAAAGGCGGCAAACCGGACAAACAGACATTGGGCTACAAGATGAATGAGATGGGCGAATCAATTGATGACGCATCAATCACCGCCCTGGTCAAAATGACTTTACTGTATCATCGCTCAACCAGCGCCATCCAGACCAAGGTCGAGACGGAAAACGGTTTGGTCACTCTTGAAGGCCAGGCCGGAAACGCGGCAGAAAAGGCTCTGGTCACCAAATACGTGGAGGATGTTCACGGCGTGAAAAGCGTGATCAACAATATGACCATCAAGAATCCCAAGATGGCGGCAAAAAGCTGAACAGGTGACTCGCCCCGGACTCTGATTGGTTGCCGAACCAGAACCGGGAGCGCGTCTGTGCAATGCATATCCGCAGTTTTGGTTGTCGTAAAACGTTTCAAACAAAATAAATCGAGAAAGGAGGTCCAAAATGAAACACAAAATCTTCCATATTCTGACAATCTCGGCATTATTCGCGCTTTGCACCCCGGCTCTGGGATTGGCCCTGCCAATATTGGGCTCTGCGCAGAACTTCGCGGTCCTGGGCGCCTCGACGGTGACCAATACCGGCTCAACCACCATTTACGGTGATCTGGGTCTTTATCCCGGTTCTTCAATCACCGGCTTGGGAAGCGTCTCGATCACAGGCACGGTACACCAGACTGATGCGGTTGCGCAACAGGCTCAGATTGATGCCCTCACTGCTTACAATGCGCTTGCAGCTTTGACATCCGCTTATGATTTGACCGGCCAGGACCTGGGTGGGCTCACACTCACTCCCGGTGTGTATCATTTTGACTCCGAGGCTCAGTTGACGGGAACCCTCACGCTCGATTTCCAGGGCAACCCTGATGCGGACTTCGTTTTCCAGATTGAGAGCGCACTCACCACCGCAAGCGCCTCTTCCGTGAACGTCATCAATGGGGGAGCGCTCAGCGGAGTTTATTGGCAGGTCGGCACTTCCGCGACTCTGGGTACAAGCACGACGTTCGCGGGAAATATTCTCGCGGACCAGAGCATAACCCTGAATACCACGGCGGCAATTCTATGCGGGAGAGCCATCGCCCTCAATGCAGCGGTGACCATGGATACAAACACCATCTCCAACAATAACACACTCGAAGACTTCGGCAGCGGCCGTCCGGACTTCGGCAGCTACGGCTTCAGCGGCGGGAGCGGCGGCGGAAATGGCGGCGGCACGCAGCAGGTCCCCGAACCAGCCACCATGCTCCTCTTCGGCACCGGAATTGTCGGCTTGGCAAGCCTCAGCAGAAAGAGAAAAAGATAATCTGCACCATGCACAACACTCATCAGGACAATACCTGAAGACAGCCGCACGTAAAGGCATAGGGAGTCAAATCATGAAACCAATCAAGTTGTTCACCGACATAATGCTCTTCATTCTGTTGGTTTCTTTTCTGGGTTGCGGATCGACGGCAGAGAAAGAAGGAACCGGGGAGTATATAGACGACTCAGTAATCACCACCAAGGTCAAAACGGAAATTTTCAAGGACGGATCACTGAAGTCCAGCGAGATCAGCGTCGAAACCTTCAAAGGCGTGGTTCAGTTGAGCGGCTTCGTGAATTCCCAGACCGACATTGACAAAGCAGTGGAAGTCGCAGGCCGCGTCAAGGGGGTGAAATCGGTCAAGAATGACATGCATCTCAAGGGGTTGCAGTAAACCTGCCTCCACCCTCTAAAAACGGCCAACTCTCTCTGATAATTTTGTCCAAAGGACAAGAGACGGGAATGAAAAGCGTGATCAACAAAAGGACTATCAATTAGTCCATGATTGGACAAGGAAAATAATTATGAAAAACAACTTTTGCTCAAAAGGACAAATGTCATTCATCAAGAATAAAGGAATCAGAGCAGGAGTCCTAATACTATTGTTATTCCTGGTGTCATGCGCCGGGCAGACGCCCACGCTCAAGCCCATCGCCATCGCGTCCACCGAAAACCCAACGGAACAGGTGAACCAGCTCGACAAGGAATTTGCCCATGCTCGAAACAATATGCTCGACGTCCTTGTGCCCGAGATGTTCGGCAAGGCGGAGAAATCGTTCGCGGAGGCGCGGAAAGGAGTGGAACGCGGGGATTCGATTACGGTCATTCTCCAGAATGTCTCCCTTGCCCGCGCACAACTCAAAACCGCCCAGGAACAGGTGGATGTCGTTCACACCGCGCTTGCCGACGTGATAAAGGCGCGCAAACTCGCCCGGGAGGCCGGCGCCACAAGCCTCGAGCCTTATGCTGAGGCTGAAGAATTTTTTCTTGAACTCACCCGGGGGATCGAGAACAACAATCTCAACTGGGCGACAAACAATCAGGCCCGCGTAACCAAGATTTTTGATCAGCTTGAAGTACGGGCGATCAAGGAGCAAACCATCGGCGAGGTCCGTGCGCTGATCCAACAGGCCGAAAACGAGGGCGCGCAAAAGAATGCGCCTCAGATGCATGCTCTGGCCGTGAACCTGTTGAAACAAGCCGACGACTTCATCTCCGAACACCGGTATCAAAGGTTAGAGATGCACAAGAAGGCCGAAGCCGCTCTGTTCCAGGCCGGACGCCTCCTCCAGGTTACACGGCTGAGCGAGGAGATCAAACCCAAAAAACCCGAGGAGCTGGCCCTCTGGATGGAAGCGATTCTACACAAGACCGCAACCCGGCTCTCCGTGCCCGACATGCGGAATCAACCACATCAGGTGCAGGTGGAAAATCTTCTGGCTTCCATCACGGCAGTGCAGGACGACCGTCAGTTCATGGTTGAAAAGGCCAAGACACACACGGCGGAACTCGACGCCGTCAAGGAGAAAAACACGAAGATAGTCGATTCCGTACGCAGTCAGTATCAGACCGAAGTCGAGTCGTTGAAAAACCAGGTCGCCTCGCTTGAGGGAAAAACCCGCGAAGATCGAATTGCCCTCGAACGTATGGCGGCGGCGACGAGCGCCTCGGAAAAACGCATGGCGCAAGAGAAACAACAGGTCGAAGAGCGGCTGGCGGCTGAACGGCGTTTCAATGAACAGTACAACGTTGTCCAGACCTTTTTTGAGCCGAATGAGGCCGAGGTCTACAAACAAGGCTCCCAGCTCGTTATCCGGCTGAAGACCATGCAGTTTCCCGTGGGCAAGTCCATCATCATGCCCGATAACTATGCGATCCTGAGCAAGGTTCAACGCTCGATTCGTGTTTTTGCCGAACCCGATGTGGTCATTGAGGGACATACCGACAGCACCGGCACGGACGAACTGAACGCAGACCTGTCCAAGCAGCGGGCTGAAGCTGTGAATGCGTATCTGGTGGCGAACCAGACCTTGCCGCCGGAACGAATCGTTGCAGTGGGATACGGTTCCATACGACCTCTGGAATCCAATGAAACCCCGGAAGGCCGGGCCGCGAACCGGCGAATCGATGTGATCGTCACACCGTCCGCGCAGAGAGGCTCAATCATCGCAGCTCAATAGACTTTTTTCAGGGGCCTTTCGGAAGGAACGCGAAAGGTCTTCCTGAAATAGTTTTATTATTCTACTCGACGATGTCTGTATCGTAAGACGGTTTCGCGATCACTACGCTGCCGGAGAATTGCTCAGGAAATTACCGGAGCCTGTTCCCTGGCACCATAACCCAAGGAGGATCATAATATGCTGTGGACGATTTCCGTAATACTGGTAGTCATGTGGGCGCTGGGATTGGTGAGCAGCTATACCATGGGAGGGTTCATACATGTCCTCCTGGTCCTTGCCATTATTGTGGTGTTGCTCAACCTCATTCAGGGTCGAAAAGTCCTGTAGCCGGCAGGCAATCTGGAACGCAACCAAAATAATTATTCTCAGGGAGGAGCGAAATGAAAACCTACACGGTGGTAGCCGGCATTCTCATTGCCATAGGAATCGCTGCCTTTATTTATCAAGGCATCAGCTTCACAACCCGAGAGAAGGTCGTTGATCTCGGTCCTCTCCAGATATCGGCCGATAAGACGAGAACGATTCCACTCCCGCCGATCGTGGGAGCTGTAGCCCTCGTGGGCGGCGTTGTACTGCTGGTCATGGGAAGAAAAAAAGGTTGAAGTCAACGGATAATTTCAACTCCTGATCATGAAACCATTATCGCCTCAACCCGCCGCAATCGCACAACCGACGCCCCGGGAATTCATATTGTCGGGGGCCTGGACCGCGCTCGGGATCGGCAGGATCCAGCCGCGACTCGATGCGATGTCCACGCCGTCACAAGCAGAGCTGGTCGTCGACGGTGCGGGCATCGAGGCCTTCGATACCGCGGGCGCCTGGATTCTTCAAAAATTCCTGGCACGGCTGGGCGATCAGGAAAATGTCGTGCAGGCGCGCAATCTGCGTCCGGAATTCGCCAGGCTGCTGGAAGTCGTGGCGCATGTCGCCGATCAGGCTGATCTGCACACGCCTGCCACCGGCCATTCCCAGACGGTGTTAGCGCATATCGGCCGAAGTGCTGCGGCCGCCCTGGAACAAACCGTGGCGTTGTTCAGTTTCGTCGGCGCAACAGCGATCGCCTTTGGAGGCTGCATGGCGCATCCGGCGCGATTCAGGTGGCGCCCAATCCTTTTCAACATTCGGAGCGCCGGCTTCAACGCGCTGCCCATTGTCGGCCTGCTGTCCTTTCTTCTCGGAATCGTGGTTGCCTATCAGGGTGCCGACCAACTCAGACGCTACGGTGCCAACATATTCGTGGTCGATCTTGTCGGCCTGTCAATGCTGCGCGAGTTTGCGCCGCTGATCACCGCCATCATCATCGCCGGACGCTCGGGCTCAGCATATGCCGCGCAGATCGGAACCATGTCCGTGACCGAGGAGATCGACGCCATGCGCACCCTCGGCATCGCGCCCCTCGAACTGCTGGTTCTGCCGAAGATCATTGCGCTGGTTATCGCGCTGCCGCTGCTGACCGTGTTTGCGGACGTGCTCGGCGTCTTCGGCGGGATGATCATGGCGCGCGCCCAGCTCGGCGTTGAATTCGGCGAGTTTCTCCAACGCTTCGCCAAATCCATCAGTATTACTGCCTACATGGTCGGCATCGGCAAAGCGCCGGCATTCGCCGCAATCATCGCCGTAGTCGGCTGTTTTCAAGGCTTCCGCACCAAGGGCGGCGCCGACAGCGTCGGCCGCCAGACCACGCGCAGCGTCGTGCAATCAATTTTCCTGGTGATCGTGGCCGATGCCCTGTTTTCGATCGCTTTCAGTGCGCTGGGGATCTGACATGCAAAACCAAATCCTTACAGACGAAACAGTCATCGAACTCAGCAAGGTATCGACGCGCTTCGGCGACCATATCGTGCATTCCGAACTTGACCTCGAAGTGCGCCGCGCGGAAGTTTTTGCGTTGATCGGCGGCAGCGGCTCCGGCAAATCGACGCTGCTGCGGGAAATGATTCTGCTGCAGCGCCCGACCTCTGGTACCATCCGGGTGCTCGGCGTGGATCTGCAAAAGCTTGGGGATGACGAGACCCGCGCGCTGCGCCTGCGCTGGGGGGTGATGTTCCAGCACGGCGGACTGTTCGGCTCGCTTACCGTGAAAGAAAATATCGGCTTGCCGTTACGCGAACATACACAACTTCGAGACGGTTTGATTGATGAAATCGCGGCCTGGAAACTCTCCCTGACCGGTCTGGCGCCGGAGGTCGGCGCGCAGTATCCGTCCGAGCTCAGCGGCGGCATGATGAAACGCGCGTCGCTGGCCCGGGCGCTGGCGCTGGACCCGGAACTGCTGTTTCTCGACGAACCCACCGCTGGCCTCGACCCGGAAAGCGCCGCCGGCATCGATGAACTGGTGCACAAACTGCGCGACCTCTTCGGCCTGACCATAGTCATGATCACTCACGACCTTGACCTGCTGTGGCAGGTTACCGATCGCGTCGCCGTTCTCGCGGAAGGCAGTGTGCAGGGCCTCGGCTCGATGCCGGAACTCCTGAAAATGGACAATCCCGCCATCAGGCAATTCTTTGACGGCCCGCGCGGAAGGGCGGCGCAGAAACAGGCGGGGCATGTGAAATCTCAGGTTAACAGCGTGTAGTGTCAAGGTTCAGGAGGCGGTCATGGAAACGAAAGTAAACTATACCATTGTGGGCATATTCGTTCTTGTCCTCGGCGCTGCGCTGATCGCGGGCGTGCTCTGGCTCGCTTCGGGCGGAGCCTTTCAAAAAAAGTACGATCTCTATCTTGCCATCGAAGAAGAATCGGTTTCCGGCCTCGAACTGAACGCATCGGTCAAATACAACGGCGTCGAGGTGGGCAAAGTGCGGGAAATTCGGCTTGACCCGGAAAATCCGGAAATGGTGAAACTGCTCTTCGCCATCGAGCATGGCACGCCGATCAAGGAAGACACTGTTGCGATTCTGAGAACACAGGGTCTGACGGGCATCGCCTATGTCGAACTCAGCGGCGGGACGCGGAATTCACCCCCCCTGCGCGCAACCGCTGACAACAAGTATCCGGTGATCCGCACCCAACCATCGCTCAGCGCGCGCCTGGAAAATTTACTCACCACAGTGCTTGCTAAACTGGACAGCACCTCGAACAACATCAATTCCATTTTGAGCGACAAAAACCGGGCGGCATTTGAGAACGCACTCGCGGACATTGCCACCATTGCCCACACCATTGCAGCGCGCAAGGACACGCTCAACGCGGCCATTAACAATGCCGCCCTCACTTTCGACAACGCATCCCAGGCAACTGCCCGGATCGGTCCCGTGCTCGATGATATCGGACGCAGCGCCGAAGCGGTGGGAAAAATGGGGGACCAGGTCACCCTGACGAGTGTCGGCATTGGCAAAACGGTCGACTCCCTGGGCAGCGAAGTAAAACGCTTCACCTCGGAAACTCTGCCCGAACTTGAACGCCTGCTCGGTGAACTGAGCGTTCTGGCGATCTCGCTGCGGCGCCTGAGCGAACAGACCGAGCGTGACCCGCGCGGCCTGCTTTTCGGCCGCAAACCAGTCCCGGACGGACCGGGAGAAACAGGAACAGGATCAAGAAAGCCATGAATACAAAATACATCCTTCACTGGTGCCGACTCTTAGCCACCGGTTTGTCGCTGACGGCCCTCGGGGGGTGCAACCTGCTGCTCCCGTCAACAACGCCGCATCCATCTTTTTATTCACTGGACAGCGTGCCGGAGACAGCCCCGGCCACGGCACCGGCGACCGCGCCGACCTTGATCATCAACCCCCCGGTTGCGGCCGCCGGCTTTGACAACCCGCGCATTATCTACACGCGCCAGAATCACAAACTCGAATACTTCGCACACAGCGAATGGGTGGATTCTCCCGCCCGCATGCTCATGCCGCTGCTGGTCACCACCATTGAAAACTCCGGGGCATTCCGCGCCGTGGTTCTGACTCCAAGCTCGGCGACCGGCGATCTGCGGCTCGATACCGAGATCATTCGACTGCAGCACGAGTTCCTCACCCAGCCAAGCCAGGTGCATTTCACGCTCCGCGCCTACCTCGTTGACAACAGAACCCGCCGCGTGCTTGCCTGGCGCGAGTTCGATATTATCATGCCCGCCGCCAGCGAGGACACCTATGGAGGAGTTGTGGCTGCCAACCGCGCGGTGCAAACCGTACTCGAGAAGCTTGCAACATTTTGCGCCGATGCGGTGCGCAACGTATGGGTGAAAAAATGAAACCGACTGATGTTCTCTATTTGATACTGACCGTTTTCGTTGCAGGATGCGCCGCGAAAGCGCTGCCGCCGGTGCGGGTGAACATACCCTCCTGAAGCATATATTATCGAGCCAAGCACTCCATCAGCAAAAATGGCCAGGATCTACCGGAGATCCGCAATTGTAAGTAAAACGTACTCAATAAATAGGAGTTACCCATGAGAATTATTATGACCAGATCCCTGCTTATATCATTTATGATAATGGCGCTTTGTTTGCCCGCCACCACGGCTAAGGCCGTGGAGGCCGACCTGTTTGCGACTGACATCTTGACGGCTATTGTTCCCTTGACCGGCCTGGCGGTCGCCCATTTCACCGACGATGACGAGGGCGAAAAACAGTGGTGGCGCAATACCCTGGAAAACCAGGTCGTCACCACGACACTCCGGGTCGCATTCAACGAAACCAGCTGGGGTGAACGCCCAAACGGCAGCGACTATAGTTTTCCCTCCGGACACGTGTCCACCATCGTATCCGGCGCGGCCTTCCTGGGCAGGCGCTACGGCTGGAAGTGGGGCCTCCCCGGGTATCTGGCGTCCGCTTACGTCGCCTATGTTCGGGTTGAAGATGACAAACATCACTGGCGCGATGCCTTTGCCGGCGCTGCAGTGGCGTATGGCATAGCCTGGCTCACGGTCACGCCGGAACACGCGACTTCCCTGGCCCCGATTATCGGACCCAATTTTCTCGGCTTGCGCTGGCAACGTTCCTTCTGACCCACCGATTCATTTTCGGGGGATTTTTTAAGAGAAGCAAAGATAAGGATAAGTAATGCAACTCGTAAGACAAATATTCAAGGCGTTTTTTGTGGTGCTTCATCTGGAGATATTACTCGCCATAAGCAGCCTCGCCTTTGCCCAGGAAGGGGAAATTACCGGTTCGGTAAAGGATCACTTGACCGACCTGGGAATTCAATGGGTAACTATCTCGGTAAGAGACGTAACTACCGGTAAGGTAATTGCAACCGGGCTTACCGATGCGTCGGGTGATTATTCAGTGCGTATTCCCGCCCTGGGAAATTACAGCGTCGAAGCGGCCAAACGTGGCTATGGATATGGTAGGGTGACGGCGCCGGATATGATCGAGATCTCCGATACTATCCCGAAGCAAACCGTCAATCTCTCCCTGGGAGGGAAGAAGTGGTTGCCGTACAACCCCGATGATCCTAAATCCGCCATGTCCTGGGAAACCGGGGCCGGCAAGAGCTACCTGATCCCGGCCCTGGAAATTCCCACCTTTCTGATTGTCCTTAATGTGTACGACCGCTATGTCTACTCCGACTTGGAAGAGAACGGAAAAAAGGTCTACGACACGGACCTGCAAACCTTCAGGGACCACGTCATCGACGGGCCCTGGGGGGTCGACACCGACGCCTTCAGCATCAACCAGTTTGCGCATCCCTATCAGGGTTCCATGTACCATGGCTTCGCGCGCTCGGCGGGCCTCAACTATTGGGAATCCTGCCTCTACACCAACCTTGGCAGCTTTCTCTGGGAAACGGCCGGGGAGACCACCAACCCCTCCATCAATGACCAGTTCGCCAGCGGCATTGGCGGGAGCTTTTTCGGGGAGGTGCTTTTCCGGATGGCCAGTCTGGTGCTGGAGGGCGATGGCGGCAAACCAGGATTTTGGCAAGAGTTGGGCGCGGGGATAATTTCGCCACCCACGGGGATCAATCGCCTGGCCTATGGCAACCGGTTCATGCCCATATTCCCCAGCCATAATCCGGCAACCTTCTCGCGGGTGCAGCTCGGCGTAAGTATAAACTCGAACGTCAACGACAACGAGAACATCTTAAGCAGCTTCGTGCAGACCGAGGGGAGTTTGAGCTACACCATGGCTTACGGGCTTCCCGGCAAGCCCGGATATGACTACACCCGCCCCTTCGATTACTTCCATTTTG
Organism: Pseudomonadota bacterium; assembly: GCA_018823135.1. NCBI lineage: Bacteria > Pseudomonadati > Pseudomonadota > Pseudomonadota bacterium. The sequence continues at coordinate 5,219 of JAHJJF010000098.1, read as the reverse complement.
AATTTACTACCCTCGGCAACACCGATAACCCTTTTGACAACATCATGATCCGCGGGTTCCTCCTCGGCGACGACTATACGGTTGGCAATTCCTATAGCGGAATCTGGGGCCTTTATGGCGGCTATGACTATATATCGCCGCATATCTTCCGCGTTTCCAGCACCTCCCTGTCCCTTGGCACCACTTACCAGTGGTGGATTTCCCGGGCGGTCGCTCTCCAGGGTTCGGTTCTCGGGGGGGTCGGTTACGCCGCAGCCGGCAATGTCACCCAAATAGGTGAACGCGACTACCATTACGGCATCGCCCCGCAAGGACTTACCGCTTTCCGGCTCATTATGAGCGACCGGGCCATGCTTGACTTAACCGGACGCACCTATTTCATATCCGGCATGGGTGGCGATGACCCGGGAGGACGGGAGAGCATCAACCGGCTGGACACGGGATTCACCGTCCGCGTTTATGGCCGTCACGCTCTCGGGCTCAAATACATCATTTCCAGTCGTGATGCCCAATATCCCGATCGTCCTGACAGCCACCAGTCGGCCGGCACCGTCAGTCTGGTTTACACCTGGCTCGGCAAGGCCCGGTTCGGCGCGGTCGAATGGCGCGGCACTGACTATCTCTAAGTATATGTAATGAGGGGGTAGGGGGCAAATCTTCCCAAGGCTGAGATTGTCTCTGACCATTTTCATATCATCAAAATTTTCAACGACAAACTGACTGAATTCCGCAGAGATCTTCAGCAAGAGGCAAACTACTCAGATCAAGAAGTACTCAAAGACACTCGTTGGTTGCTGCTGAAGAATCCAGAGAATCTCAATGAGGCGCGAAATGAAAAACAACGCCTTGAGAAAGCTCTTAATCTGAACAAACCGTTAGCCACCGCATATTATTTGAAAGAAAATCTCCGTCAGCTATTGGAACAGGGAGACAAGTTCCATGCTGAAATATTCCTTGATGATTGGATTGGCAGGGCAGAAATCTCAGGAATCAAGATCCTGAGAAAAATTGCCCAAACATTAAACAACCATCGCGACGGAATCCTCGAAGAACACAACTTCCTGATCATGGAATTCACCATGGCCGACGGCGGTGATACCGGACGGTTAATCAGCCTGGCCGAGACGGAACGATTGGCCTTTTCGGAATATCCCCTGCGGAAGATGACACCGTGATATTGATATTGGGGTCGGCCCAACACAATCATTATAAGTAGAGAGGGATAAAAAGGGGCACTCGTTCACTATTTACGGAGCAATCCTGAGCCTCTCGTGGCTGAAAGATACTGTACTCTGTCTGTTTTTCTCTCGCCAAATACCAACAGGGAGATGCCGCCCAGGAGCGCTAACGCCCCCCCCAACGGCAGCAGCGGGATAGCGCTCGTCTTCGTAGCCGTAATCTGGCTGATCCCTGAATCAACGGCCTTTTTGCCGGTTGCGTATGTGATGCCTTGGTAAGCAAAAACAACGAACCCTGCTACGATGAGAATGATGGCTACCAACGCATATGTTTTCATTTTTTGCTCCCTTAATGCCGTCCAAAGGTTTGGTTGATTGTTTCCCCTCGGCTCCAGAGGTTTTCCCCCCTGAAAGATGCTGAGCAGAGGACAATTCGTTGATTCATGACAATAGTTGTCCGGCAATAAAAACTTAAGGACACTCACCATGTTTTTCTGCAATTGGGAGGCGTCCTCAAGTTTACCCTAAACATTTACAACTGATTCAGTAGCGGACCAGGTGCTCGCTGGATCTGTTCATGGGACCTGGCGAGCTTTGGTCTTAGGGAACGGTAACGGTAGTCGCATCAAGATTGACTGCGGATTGGGCCAGCAGTCTGCCGTTGAGCGAGGCCAGATTGCCAAAGGTGATTGAGGTCTGGCCCATGATAATTCCCTCAAAGTGTGTTCTCGCGCCAATGCTTACCGCATCGGTAACCTGCCAGAAGATGTTCTGGGACACAGCGCCACCGATTAGAAGAATATTTTTGTCAGCGGCCATCGTCATAGTTCCAGCAACTTTGAAAATCCAGACATCGGTTGCAGTGCCAGCGAGAGTAAGATCCGTAGTGATGTCAATCCCGGTACCCCACTCATAGACTCCAGGAGCGAGGGTTAAACCGGCAAGCGTACCGGCCCCCACGTTGGTCGTCGCCGCGGAGGTTGCTGTCTTGCCAGCGGCGGCGGTGTAGGCGGTGCCCATGTTATTTACAGCGGTGGTCAGGGTGACAGGAGTCGTTCCCAAATTGTCGGCAGCGTAGAGTTTCCCGGGTGCAACCACCTGCGCCGAGGTGAAATAGTTATCATTAGGTTCACCTATTAGATCCCAGCCAGTCAAGAAACCCCTGGCCTCGGGACTCAAGCCAACATTCCCGGTCACCACGGAGGTTGGCACGGTGGCGACCCCGGTTTTTGCCAGAATCGCATAATTACCGGCCGTGCCAAGGTCGATACAACCCGCTCCCTCACAAACGTTCCCCATACTCGCGAGAGGGGGTTGGTTTGCCCCATCGCCACCACCGCCGCAGCCGGTAAGAGAAACGGCCAGACATAAGGCCACAAATCCCGAATTGATTTTTAATATTTTGTGCATATTGCTTCCTCCTTAATTTTTGATTAGTGACAAACAGGATGGTTCGTCATTTAAGGAGCGTTGCACCTTTCGAGCCAATGGCTGGTTTCGGTGATAATGCTTTGATGAGATTGGCTCAGACGGGATTTTCGCGGCGACCACAAAATAAAAACACTCAACTTCTCCCACCACATTTAATAGATCTATCAAATGTGGTGGATTCGTGGTGCATCTTTGTACCCAACCGAAAGAACATAGCATGATTTTTATCTGTTAAATGGCTCTGCGTGACGATCTTCAGATTATACGTTTCTTGCGTCGGCGAGTAAGTTAATAATCCCAAAGACTGATTTGCTTTCTGTCAGTCAAACCGGGGCTGACTCAATCTGGCCCGTTTTTTTCTTCATAGCATCCCTTGAGTCCAGCTAGTTCTTGTCAATTCTGCCGCCATTGTGTCTATTGTCATCCATCAGACTTAAGTATACGAAATATTGGAAATCCAAACTTTTTAACTGGAGAGAAATTTGTGAAAAAAAGAAATTTGATATCAGTAAGGATTATGTTTGCAATGCTCATATTTTTGGGGTGTCAGTTTATTTCTGGAAAAGCGGATGCTCAGCCCGGTCGAACTGGAGAACAGGCCACATCGCCGGCTTCAGCAGGCCAGCAAATGAGCGGCACAGTTGTGGAGACCATGGATAGTGGCGGGTATACATATGTGCAGGTCGATACAGGTTCGCAGAAAATCTGGGCCGCCGGACCACAAAAAAAGATCCAGTTTGGAGATAAGGTGATAATTCCATCCGGAATGTCCCTGCAGAACTTTCACAGCAAATCCTTGAATCGTGATTTCAGTTCGATCTATTTTGTTGGCGCAATTATCAAAGAAGGTGAATCCACAGGATCTGCTCCCTCTGACCATGCTGCAAAATCTCCGGGAATGACCTCGGCAAATGTTGAAGTGAAGGCAGGTTCTATTAAAAAAGCCGAGGGCGGCGAGACGGTTGGAGATATTTTTAAGAATAAAACCTCCCTGAGCGGCAAAAAAGTAACCCTGCGCGGCAAGGTTGTGAAATTTACCCCGCAGGTCATGGGCAAAAACTGGATTCATCTCCAGGATGGCACCGGGAGTCAGGGCAGCAATGATCTGACGGTAACCACTGCAGCTGAGGTCGCCAAAGGGGCAACAGTTCTTCTGACCGGCCAGCTCGCTGTTGATAAGGATTTTGGCTATGGCTATAATTATGATGTTATTGTTGAGGATGCGCAAATAAAGGTGGAGTAAGAACCGGAACGGCTCATCGATTCGGCCATAAACATGCGGCGCTACTAATTTGTTTGTAAGTTCAAAATGTTGGCGTCATGGGAATTCAGAAGCCAGAATTCAGGATTCTGGATACTGACTCCTAGAATTCTAAGTGAAAGCAGCTTCGCGGGCTGAATAATTTTCTTATATTCAATGTTTTCTCCTAACTCAGAAAGTTCGGTACATATGATTAAAAAAGATATTTTCAACAGGGATCTGAAGGCACAGCTCAAGGCGTCGGCAAAAGACAGAATATACCGCTTTGTCATGGCTGACAAGATGATCAAAGGGGCTGTTGTTCACTCCACCAAGATGGTCAATGAAATGCGCGCCAACCACGAAACAGGGCCGCTGGAAACCCTGATCCTCGGCCAGGCATATATTGCGACAAGTCTGATCTGCTCAGGACTTAAAGGCAAAAATGACCGGATAAGCATGGCGATACAATGTTCAGGCCCGCTGAAGGGGCTGGATGTTGAGGCAAATGTCCTTGGTGAGGTTCGGGGATATCTTAAAACACAGCACATTGAGGTTGACAATCCTGAAACAATTAAAGGCCTGGCCTCCCTTTTCGGGGCTGGTTTTCTCACCGTCACCCAATATCTGGAAAATGCCCCTGCACCGTATTCCGGGCAGGTGGCCCTTGAGCATGGCAGCATTGCCGAGGATCTGGCAAATTATTTTCTGGTCTCAGAACAGACTCCCACCGGATTTATCTTAAGTGTGTTTTTTGATGAGAAAGAAGAGGTTACAGGCGCCGGGGGGATTTTTCTCCAGGCAATGCCGGGGGTTGATCCGGAAAAGGTCAGGGAGGCGGAAATCATGCTTCAGGGGATTGATTCACTGGGCGAATTGTTTTCAAGAGGAAAGATGCCTGAAGCTATAATCCAGGATGCGTTTTCAAGTCTTGAACCGAAATTCTTAAATGACGGCCGGGTGGAGTTTTTCTGCAGGTGTTCAAAAGACAGAATGGCAGGATATCTGAAAAGTCTGCCTAAAGAGGATAAAACGGATCTGCTGCAAAATGGGCCGTTCCCTCTGGAAATCCGCTGCCATCACTGTAATTCGGCATATCAGTTCGGTAAGGAAGATTTGATGACGCTTGAAGACTAGGAGCGTTATTGTTCTGACGACTCATGTACCTTTTTGAGATTATTGAGTATTTTATCGCGGGTGTTTCGCTGCTGGTTGAGGATCACCACAAAGGGATCGAGTTGGCCTCTGGCTTCAAAATATCCGGCATAGGCGTAGATGCCTTGCAGATTTCCCGATTTCATCCGAATGTCATGCCTGGTCGGCAGCAGCTCGGCATAAGGTTTAAACTTTTCTAAGATTTTAAGCATGGC
>JAHJJF010000097.1 GCA_018823135.1 Pseudomonadota bacterium | reverse complement strand
TGTTCCGGGGGTTCCGGAACCGAAGGAATGACAGATGTGATTGCCTTGACTATTGAGGATGCCTTTTGACCTCCCCCTTTCAGTTTATAATGAAAAGGGAATAATCCTGGAGATTGCCAAGGCGTTTGGATATAGCAGTAAGATGTAATTAAGAAAATTTGTATTGTGTCACTGGATTGGGTTGTTAATACTTGTCTTGATTTTTGACATTATATGATCCGCTGAATTTCTACTGATAAATCTTAACGCCCAGTCATAACCACAACAATAATCCAGAATCCATATTACTTCTTGAATGGCAGATAGCATTTCATCTGTTGATTCACCACTTGGTGCCTGGTGACCTAGATGAATTATTCTGTTTCTAACCGTGACTCCTTTTCTAATGGATGTGTTTAATGATTCCGGCAGTGGTAAAATTCCTTCAAGAGTCGTTTTGCATAATAACCTGGGAATGTATTCATTAATTAACTTTCTGACATCCGGTGATGGTAAATTCTCGACCAACCAGATTGATTCTGGATTTAATTTCGAGATACATTCTTTTGCTGCAACCTCTAATGCTGACATTGCGACTATTATTGAAATTCGTGGGTTTGAAGTTCTAAGAGACTGAGCTTCTCTAAACATTTGATGACCTAACGGTTGGTCATGTTTTGATTTTATTAATTTCCTTATAATTATCGCTACTTGTTCTGGGGGAGTATGAATAGCAAAGGAACTGAAACTGACTGTCGCTCCAGGAGGCTCGCCGTACCATATTTTTCCATCAAAAGAAAACGACATTCCATAGCCAGACAATGGATTATGCCCCCCATGAATCCCACAGCGCCACATAAATATATCTACTGTACGTTTTATTATATCTCTTAATTCTGTGCGAACATTGCGCAAATAATCCTGAAACGGTTGAGGGAAATATTTAATATGAATCCTTTCAACGGTCTTCGCAGTATCATTAAAATATTCTAATACCTCTGGGTCGTTGGACATCTCGCTTGGGAGTTCATTGTTGGAGATACTAACAAAATATTTTTTTATCTTTTCAGAAGGTTTGAAACTACCCCATGCGTGACAAATACTTTTATCGTCTCCGTTGTTGCGGGGTGATTTTTTCTTAGAAGCATGTTTTAACGATACTTTTATGGAATGAGCGCCGCCATAAGTGTAAGTGATGGGAGATTTTCTATTCTGCAGGTATAGGTTTTTAACCCAATATCCTTGTTTTATGAGCATTAATCAAAACCTAAATCATCTAAATTATAATCAAAAAAGGTTTCTGTGTCCGTTCCAACTTATGCCAAGAAACCTAGCAGCCCGATAGACTTATCGCAATATATTATTTCACCTGGAAACAAAAACGCCCTGGTCAGTGCCAGGGCGTTGGATGAATCTCAGGAATTTATAGTTTTGGAAATCAGTATTGTGTCCCGGATTACCGCGAAAATAATTATTCTTGATCTTTAAGTAATCCATCAACCTGAATTTTTCTTATTGCAACCTTTGCATTAGCTTGAACTCTTCTCCTATCATTTTTTGATATTATTTCTAATATAGGTAATGCCGGTGCTGCATCTTGACCAATCTTCCCCAACCAGATTGCAGCATTAGACCTAATACCTGCTGAGGGGCTGTTTAAAGCATCCATCAAACCTGGTACAGAATATTTACCCAGTTTCTCTTCTGTTAAGTAACTCGCTGTGGAAAACACATGCGGAGCACCAATTCTCTGGGAATAACCGGCTAAAGCCTCTGCAATTTCTGGAGTTAACTTTGGCTGATTAAAAACTAAATAAGTGGGTTCCTCAGAAATCACTTCACCTTCTCGGACCTTAGGTGCTGGTTGCCCATGACGCAAAATATTAAATGCAGTCTTTTGGGTTTGTTGGTCTTCAGAATTCAACAATTCAATCAGTCGATGAATAGACTGTTGGCTATTTATGTTTTCCGGTTGGATACCTTGAGAACTAAACCACTCGGGTCCTTTTTGAAAACCAGCGACACACCCGACCAAAAGAAACACAACAAATAAAGGCAAGATTTTCTTTCTCATCTATTCTCCCAATTGTTTAGCTATGAACTCTCACATCATTTAATGAACAAATAAATTCCCCGATCTCAAGTTTAAACTGATGCCAACTTTATGTAGCAAAACCTATCCAGTAAATTAGTGCAACTTTATGGTGGAAACAAAAACGCCCCGGTGGGAGCCGAGGCGTTTGGATATAGCAGCTATACGTAACAAATGTTGTTTATCCTAGTAAAAACATTAGGGAGACATGTTGACTTTTGAATGAACGAAAAAAAGATGTCGAAGTTTTCCCTCTTTATATTTGGGAGAAACTTATAATCTGAAGAACGGCCCCTATTTCCGTTTTTAGTCAGGGTTCTTCATTCGCCAACTGCGCCAAAGCTCACGGTCATGACCGAAATCGAGATCTGTAATTTTCTTCAGAGCATCTGCGCTATTCGATGCTGTTGGACAAAGTATCCGCACGTTTTGAATCGTATTCCAGCAAGTACCCGGATCAAGCCACATGGCCTTGATCAATGGATCAATTGCGCGGGGATCTCTCAACTCACCTAAGGCCAATGCCGCTGCTTGCGTAGTTTTTGGCGTTTTGTTTCTGTCTATCACTATTTGACTGAGAGGTTCAAGGATGCGAGAGTCTTTTGTACGAGCCAGGTACTCCCCCGCAAGTATTTTCAAGGTATCCCAGACCCTATCGGAAAATAGTGCATCGACCATGACATCCACTGCGTCATTACCTTCGATCCGGTTCAGCCCCTCCATCACTGAATCCAATATGTCTATATTAGGATGCTTTTTCGAATCAAGAGAATACACGTAGAATGCAGCGATCAGTGCCTGGTTGCCTTTAGACCCCATCTTCGAGAGCGCATGCGCAGCTTCTTTACTTGGACTTGTGCTTTCACCTGAACTGTTTATAACTTGGCCAGGTTGTCTCCATTCAAGGCTCGAACGGTCGTCCAACAAGTTCAGTAGGCAGGGTATCGCAGACAGGGCATCCTCGCGCATTTTTCCGAGTTCGTATGCAGCAAGTGCTCTTTCGACCGCGTTGGAGCTGAAAAGCCGATTTGACTGTAATCGTACGGACGTTCTGACATCTGGCGTACATTCTAATTTTGGCTTTCGATCTCTGGCTAGAACGGCAGACTTTAAGATTTCGACCAGCGGTATAGTTTTACCTCCAATATCGGTCGTTCTCTGGCTTACTTGAAATCTGTTTATTGCCTGTATTGTTTCTGGTCCTGTAACACCGTTGATGGGACCAGTATAGTGTCCCAACCACATCAACATAGACTGTGATTGACGAGCTTCTATATTCTCTCGTTGATATTTCTGCTTTTTCTTCGGCGTATATATATCTACTCCTAAAGCTATTGCCGTTTTCTTATCAATCTGGCCGGTTTCAGGAAGATGTTTATCTTTCTGGTATTGCATTAATGCAGCACGTGTCTTCAAGCCAAAAAGACCATCCGCTGGTCCAGGTCTATATCCATAATCTATTAGTATTTGTTGTGTTCTTTGCACGTTAGCATTAGCCGCGAGAGCAGTATTTATTATTCCGAGTAGATCGAATAATATTAAAAACATCCCAAGAAAGCATACTAAAATATATTTCACATTTATCATATTCTTATCCTATTTCACCCGGCAGTTCACTCAATAGGCAAACACGAGCCAACGTATCAGTGGAGCAACCATATGATTGGCAGGCACTTTTACCCTGCTATCGGATATTAAAGGGGTTCTCAGGCATTATTGACCTGTTCTAGTTATTCTGTTTCGCTAACCCCTGTAATTTAGTTAAAAAATACTACTTTTCAGGTTTAAATTTATGCCAACTATACGTAACGAATCTTATTTCAACACAACTAAAGATTTATTTTGGAAACCTTTTGAACAATTTTTATGGCATTTGTATCAAGCAGGGAATATCCGGAGCTTTCAAGTATTTTTATATCAATGATCGAACCGTCTTCACAAACAACAAAAGAAACCAGCACCTGCCCTGCCAGCCCATTCTTCTTGCCATGAGCGGGCAGACAACTTTTTTCAGGAAGGCATAGAGGCAGAATGCATTGTTGGATTATTTCCTTTTTCTTTCCCTCCCATCCAGGTACCTCCTGAGCGCCTCTTTTGATGAAAGCCAGTTGCGGCCTTCCTTGTGAGCTTCAAGCTTGCCGGCACGGGCCAGGAGATTGAGGTATTTAGCCGAGAACCTGGAGTGCTTCGCCAGATCGACCAGGGCAATGAATTTCTCTTTGGATTTCCGGTCCGGAGTCAGCACCTTCAGATAGATATCCAGTGTCCTTTGGGCCGTCTGGGCGATAAAACCGGCGAAGGGTCTCAAGTTGCCACGGTCGGCCTCACCCAGTAAACGGTAATATCTTCGTCGATCGTTTTTCAGGATCACCACCAATGGAAATCCCGCCTTGAGCAGGATGACATTCATTGTCAACCGGGTGGTGCGGCCATTGCCGTCGTAAAAAGGATGAATGTACACGAGACGATGATGAAAAACAGCGGCCAATTCAACCGGGTGCAGGTTTTGCCCGGCGCTGTTTGCCCAACTGAGCAATTCCTCCATCAATCGGGGAACTTCAAAGGCTTCCGGCGGTGTGTATGTGGCGCCGCCGATGATAACATTACTGTTACGGTATCTGCCGGCCCATTCCTGATCAATGTTGCGCATGACAATCCCGTTAAGTTCCCTGATTATTCTTTCGGTTAATGGGGCCGGGGGGTCTTGGGCTGTCAAATCATAGAGGTATTCAAGTGCTTCTGTGTGCCCCTTGGCCTCCAAGTGATCCTTGAGAGGTTTTCCTTTGATCGTCAGGCCTTGGTTAATGACCAGAAAGGTTTCCTTGAGAGTCAGACTGTTGCCCTCAATGGCATTTGAATTGTAGGTCATTTCCAGTTCGAATTGTTCCTGCAGCTTACGGACAGCAGTTTGCGGCAAGGGCCGGAAGGAATTCAACCTGGACAGTTTTTCATCCAGTCGGTTCAGGATTTCAGAGGAAATATAGTTCATCACTCATCCTTTAATATGGTTTGTTTGATTATTATACGTATACCATATTAACCCAGGTGTGCAAAGAAACAAAAAGGACAGAATGGCGGCATAACTCAGGAGGTCTGGTCTTTGCTTGACTCTTCTTGACGCAACATTTCATTTATTCTGGAAGCTTGAAATATTAGATGGATCCCCCCAAAACAAGGGTTCGCGTGCTGCTCAAGAAATGGCAGATTGCATATGAACGATAGGTTTTCAACCAGATTTGGAAAATTCAGACAAGGGCATAAGAGATGGGGATGATGATTTCAGCACGGATCGGCGGAACCGGGAATGGTGCAGCGGATTGAACGGTTTTCACGGCATTTGCATCAAGCAGGGAATAACCAGAACTTTCGATGATTTTTACATCTTTGATCGACCCGTCTTCACAAACAACAAAAGATAGAAGCACCCTGCCCTGCCAGCCCATTTTTCTTGCCATGCGCGGGTAGACAACCTTTTTCTGGATGTCATTCTTGATGTAGTCAAAATGGGCTTTCAGATACTGTTGTTTTGAGTATCCGTAGGAAGCTTTTTCATTTAACGCCGCATCGTTGAAATTGTTGACCGCTTCCATTGGAGGCACGTCAGAAGGTGTCTGGTTTTCAGCAAATTCCGCATCCGGCAATGGAATTATTTCTTCCATTTCTGTTTGTTCGGCAATTTCAGGTTTAATTGGTTCAACTTCAGCAACGATTTCTTTTTCCATTGGTTTTTCTTCAATGACCGGAGCTATGGGAAGGGGCTCAGGTTTGTTCACCGCCACAATCTTCTTTTCTTCAATCTTCGGCGGCTTTTTGACAATCTTCTTTTGTTTTGGTGTCGCAGGCTGGATCTGTTTCACAACTTTCGGTTGTTCAGGCTTGGCAGCTGGATTAATGACCGGCACGGATTCATTGCCGCTGAGGATGCTGAAATCAATGACCAGCGGGGTTTGCTCCAATGGCAAGAGATTGCCAAGAGTGAATATCAAGGCAATAAATACGGCATGAAAGATAAATGAAAAGCCGTATGCGGATAAGTGATTTCGTGTCATGTCTTTTCCGTTTGCAGGCTTACTTTCTGAAAGCCCAGATCCTTGACAATATCCATTACATCGACGAATAATTGCAGGGCGATATCCTTGTCAGCCCTTATCACCACAGGAATTTCTCTGGACTTGCAAATCATGTTTTTGCGAAGGCTGGCCTTTGATTCCAGTTGATTATCCAGAAAAATACTGCCGCTCTTATCAATGGAGATCGTCGTGCTCTTTAATTGCTGTTCCGCTGCGGCAGATGCCTGCGGCAACTGGACAGGGATTGCTCCCACCGCAATAAAAGTCGATGTGGTGAGCACTATGGTCAAGAGTACCAGCATCACGTCAACCAGCGGGATGACATTTATCGTATCAAAGCCTTTATCTTCCATTTGCGATGTCCCATTGCAGGAGTAAAACGCGAACCTTTCTTTGCAGAAGATTGTAGAGAACAATGGCCGGAATCGCGACAATGAGCCCTGCGGCGGTGACCTTCAAGGCAAGGGCAAGGCCCACCATGATTTTTCCGGTATCCATGAAACCGGTTTTGCCCATGGTGTAAAAGGTCAGCATGATGCCCAGCACCGTACCAAGCAGCCCGATATAGGGGGCATTGCTGCCGATGGTTGCAATAAGATGCAAGCGCCCGGTGAGAAACAGCTCCAGTTCTCGTTTGTCGGCAAAATCACTTATCTGTATCTTTTTATAGGCAAGAAATCTTTCCACAGCTATTGCCACGGCCACAAAACTCATGATCACCAGAAGACCAATGATGCCGTAATCTATGGTGTATTTAAGCCACTCCATCCTATGCCTCCGTAAATAGTATTCTTGTACCCAGAAGAACCATTATTATACAGCTGATGACTTGTATTGCCGGCATGATTCTGGCTGCTTCCAGTTTAATTTTTGAAGAAATCACTGACAACCCGCCGCCGATTATAAGTAGTGGCGAGATGATCAACCCTGAACCGAATGACAATCCATACAGGGCGCCATTAAGAATGCTGCCGTCTTTCGCCGCCAGAGCAAATACCGCGGTAAGCGCGGGGCAAGGTACCAGACTTGTAATCAGGCCCAGTCCGAAGAATGATATTGATCTGCCGTGACACTTTCCACATCCTGCTTTATGTATAAACGGCAGTGACAAACCGGTTATGATAAGCGGCACACCAAGAATAAAACGCATTGCACCAGATGATTCAAAAGCCAGGACCTGCCCCAGTAAACCTGCCAGACACCCTAAAACAGTGTACGCCGCAATCTTGCCGATAATAAAAAGTGCCGTCGATGATACTCCGTCTTTAAACCCTTGCCCAGTGCTCAATAAAAAAGGACCTAGAAAAGGTAGACAGGAAAAACTGCAAACAGTTATTCCGCTGATCGTACCCAGAACAAAAATAGACAGAGTTTCATGCAGCATTGACGTTTTCCTTTTCATCAATAAATGCATTTCTGGCAATGAGTGCTGCCCCCAACGCCGTGGTGATCTGTGGCATTTCAGGAACAATGACACTGCACATCAGTTCATCTTCCAACGCTTGAATCAGTCCTTGATTCAGGGCAGGTCCGCCATCAAAAAACACCGTTTCCTGCACTCCGAATCTTCTTGCCAGGCGTGCTACTCTTCGGGCGATTGAGTAATGAATACCTGCAACAATTTCTTCTTTGGAACGGCCATTGGCCATAAGACCGATGATCTCTGATTCGGCAAAAACCGTACAGGTGCTGTTGATCGTAATGGGAATGCCGGAATTGTTCAGGTGATAATCGCCCAATTCATCGACCTCTATCTCAAGATTCCGGGCGGTCATTTCAAGGAAACGTCCGGTGCCGGCAGCACATTTGTCATTCATCGCAAAATTGATGATATGGCCTGCCTCGTCAAGGTGAATGACCTTGAGATCCTGGCCGCCGATATTGATTATTGTCCGAACACCGGTTGCCTCGGCAATTTTTCTCGCGCCCATTGCATTTGCGGTAATCTCACTGATTGATTCATCGGAGTCCTTGAATAATTTTCTGCCGTAACCGGTTGATACAACATAGCCAATCTCATATCTGGCGATCTTCTTATCAACAAGGAGATCATTAAAGGCCTTCAGGGTATTCTTGTTAAAGAGGCTGCCGGTAGCAGCGGTTTTATGGGCGATTACGGTTCCGGATTTGTCGATTATGACAATTTTTATCGAGGTTGATCCTATATCAATTCCAGCAAAATATTTCATGGTTAATTCACCTTATTATCCTTTGTTGGGGGCCAATACTCAACAGCTTGATGCGTCTTGGCCCGGAATCCAGGAGCCAGGAGTCTGTATCCAGAACGACCTGAAATCCAATATGTACTTACCTCTTCTTTCTTCGGACTTCTGGCTCCTGGATTCGGACTTCTAATCCCAGGCAGCTCGGAGACCTTGCATTCCTTGTCGCAGAGCAGGTCATTATCAGGATGCTTTGCGGTTTCTGGCTTTTATTGATTCGATAAACGCTTCGATCCTGGTTGAAAGCTGCCCCTGGTCCTCGGGGCTGTAATCCGTTTCAACATAGAGCATGGGAATGCCGTGGGCGGCCAGCATGTCGTTTATCTTCTTCTGTTCCATTTCATAGGGCATGCATCCGGAGAAAGCCTGATAGACAACGCCGTCAACCCTGAAATCCCTGGTCATTTCCAGAAGTCTCCGAAGGCGATTATCATTGGGTGTAAAGCATGGACAGGTGCTGGCTTTGAGATAGCGATCGGCAATAGCCGGGACCATGTCATAGAGCTTTGGTTCATCATAGGCAACAGTGTCGTAAAGAAGCCTGGTTGAAGAACAGACTTCATCGGCAACGATTACTGCGCCTGATTGTTCCAGCATCAAAGGAACTTTGAGGTTGGGAAAAATCGGCGGTGATCCGGTGAGCAGAATCCTTGGAGCATTTTTAAGTCCAACATGCATGGATTTTTTTTTGCATCTTGTCAGTTCGTAATTCAGTGTGGATACCGCATCGGTCCAGCTCTCTATATCATCAAGAAAATAGGCGTTGTTGACCATCAAAACATCCTTGCCGGTTATTACCGGCGGGTCGGATTTTCTCAAATCATAAAGTTCACGGAAAACTTTTTGTGCCTGACCGACTTTGCCGATGGCCCCTTGAAGATTTTTAGAGGTTAATGTCTTGCCAGTGACTTTTTGAAGATCAATGACCAGTTTCTTTATTGATTCATGCCAGTACTGCACGGCCATATCACTGTTTCTGGTGAGGGGCATTTCAAGCATGATCACCTTGTAACCCATTGCAGAAAGAGTTTCGGCGCTTTTCCGCTTCTGATCGCAGGTAGAGGGAATGACGATTGCGCTGAAGTATCTGGAGAGAATCTCCTTATTTGCCGAAAGGTTTCCGGTGGTGGCTTTGACAACCGGGCAGGCTTTCGACGGCATGAATTCAGCACCCACCTGCTCGCAGGTGGAAATGCCGCAACAAATCCTTTGCGGTCTGGCGCCAAGTGCATAAATGATTTCATCAGGAACCTGGACGCACATTGTGCCGATAACCGGTATTGACGGAGTAAAGAATTTTTCCGAGAGATACGTTCTGAAAAAATCATAAAAATAGATCATGGCCGCGGGATTATCATAAAACTCGCCTTCGATTTTCTGAAGAACGCTGTCGATTTCCATTGAAATATGAAGCGCGGTTGATCTTCTCACTCGTTCTGCACGGTCAGTGTTCATTTATTCCTCCTGGACATCCGTTCAAAAAATCCTTCTGCGGTGGAATCGTAAACCGGGATCCCATAAAGGTTCACACTGAGACAGTTTTCCTCGGGACAGGCAGCAACACATTTAAAGCACATCATGCAATCATCCTTGACAATATTTCTGCTTACAATGTCTTCTGCAATATCGCGGATTCCCACATCGCAGACCCGGTAGCAGTTGCCGCATTGCGTACATTTTTCGCCATCCTTGCTCAGTCGCAGCACTGCGGCCTTATGGAAAATGTAATGAAAGGCGCTCATCGGGCAGAAAAGACAGAAAAAGCGTTTCTTGAAAAATGAACCACTTAAGAATAATCCGGTTATCGCCATGCCCAGCGCCGTAAAAACCAGCTTGGTTTTTGAGCTGAAATCAATGGCCAGTTGTGAAAAATCACCGGTAAAAACCGGCAGAAGCGTGCGGCCGGGGCAGATCATGCAGAACGGTATGGCAAAATCATGGCTGAGCTTTGGCAGACCGAAGACCGAATTGCTCATGCCCAGCGGAATCAGAATCAGCAGGGCGAGCAGGAAGTATTTGATCGTTTTCAGCCTGGCAAATTCCGGTTTCGAATAGACGCTGTAGCGGATGTTCATTTTTTTGCGGATCATGGTGATCCAGTCCTGCAACGCGCCCAAAGGACAGGCAAAACCGCACCAGGCCTTGTTGAATAACAGAAAAAAACCGATAAAGGTGGCAAGCCCGATAAACAGGCCTATGCCTCTGCCTGAGAAAATCTGCTTGAAAGGGATATTGGTCTGATGCTGAAATCCCATGAGATAGCAGGAGCCGCCCCGAAGATTATCAAACACACAGGCAAAGGTCGGCAATCGGTCGCCGATATTGATTGCCAGCAATCCTCCATAAATGAGCAGAATAAAACTTGCCAACTGGAACCAGAAACGGAACCGGTTGATATCTGTATTGTTGATCCATTTACGAAACTTATTCATTGATGGCGTTGTAAAGAGTCCGATCTACTGTGTCGTACCGGTACCCAAAATGCTCGACATCTTAAACATATGCCTCCGCTTTTGTGCCACCAATACTCCTTGTATATCGAATTTTTACTTAGCCCTCCTTAATCGGTAAGACGGATTTTTCAGTAATCCGTCATTCTTTGAGCGTTATCTCTTTATACGGTTTTTTACGTCTCTCGCGATAGATGTAGACACCTAATCCGCTGAACGTCAGAGCAAGAAAGGCTGCGATGAGTCCATAAGTGTAGGAGACGTATTCATTCCTTGCCGGGTAATAGCGCCAGGTAAATGTCGAGGTCATTTTTGCATTTTCATAGGATTGGCCATTATATTCACCCCGTATGTTTCCGGAATAAAGGGCGGACAATTTAAATTTTCCCGGTTTACTTCTATTAAACAAATTCCAGGCATCAGGATAATAATCCCTGACCATCTGAAAACTTGCCCTGCCCTGCTCATCGGTGGTGATCTGTTTTTTCCAGCCCCGATCGGATTCAATTGTCACAGTTGCTTTCGCAGCAGGTTTTCCAAAGGATAGTACCTGTAGCGAGATGGTGTCCCCGGACATGACGGTGGAATGGAAGTTTGAGTCCCAGAGATTATCTACAACAATCTCCAGAGGGATTATAGAATAAGACTGCGGGAGCAAACGCTTCTTGTTGAATTTATGCTCATGGCCCCAGCCGCAATTATGATGAATGGTCAGCCATTTGGCAGAATTTGCATAGAGGGTTTTTCCGTCAACAAACTGATCTGCCAGATAGACATTATTTGCGCCGTGGGCAGGCCCTTCGCCAAAAGGGGTTTTCACCTTAACACTTACCTCATGTTCCTCTCGTTTAATCGGCACCGGGAGAACCTCTCCTTCCGGCCTGAGCAGAAACGCCTTTGCATCTTCTGTTATGCCGCAGGAGTTGAGCCAGTAAGTCCTTTCCGGCTTGGGACGATGCTCCGACTCATGAGCGGAATGCCCGGTATCAGCTCCCCCGGGTCGACCGCCGGATTTTTTCCCGGCAGGCCGATTCGTGTCATGCCCTGATTCATGCGTCATTTTGGGCATGGCGGAGAACCAGAGTTCATCCTTGCTGATTGATGCCATTGAGACCAGAGGTAGAATCAGCAAGAATGAGGCAATCGTAAGTGTTTTAATGAAGGCCTTCATATACATATTCCTTTAAAATTTCAGATTCACACGGGCCATGATGGTTCTCGGTGCACCAGGCTTGTAGCTTTTTACAAGGGCAAGATCCTTGGTTACCTCAACGGCATACTGATCATCAAAAAGGTTATCAATATTGACGCTGAAATCGTATCTGGAGGTTTCGTAACCCAGCATTAGGTTGGTCACAAAATCATACCCTTCGTACTTCTCTGTATTGGCATTGTCCATGTAATAGGAACCCCAGGTATGCGATTGAATTTTCGCCTTGAAACCGGTCTGATGCTTGTAGGAAGCAAAAAGGGAATATTGATGTACCGGTATATACGGCAATCGATTACCGTTTCTGAAATTATCCTGATAGACCATCCCTATTGGAAAAACGTAAGAACCAGTCGGTTCATTAAATTCTTCAAAAGTGTAGTCGGAATAGGTATAGCTGGTACCTATGTTTAGACTATCAAGAAGAGTGTAGGAACCGGCAAACTCAAAACCCTTTTTCAGGGTTTTTCCGGCATTGACATAGTCGGTATGGTCAGATTGGGCAACCTTGACAACCTCATTTTTTACTGGTGAATAGTATACCGAGGAATCAAAGGTCCAATTTCCCCCTCGCCCTTTAAGCCCCAGTTCGTAACTTTGGGTTTCCACCATTTCCAGGTTCGGGTTGTCGTTTATTTCGCTCTCACTGGGTGTATTGACCCCGGTTGATGCACTTATGAAAGTATGAAATTGCTCGGTCAGCTCGTAGTTGGCACCGATTCTCGGGCTGAATGCGGTATAGCTCTTATTCGTTTCAGTATACGGTACACTTGGAATACCATAATTTTTCGTTCCCCAATTGTATTCCCAATCCGCATTACTGATAATTTTGAAATCAATCACATCAACTCGTGCGCCGACATCAACCACGGTTTTTTTAACGGGGGAAAAGGATTCCTGTACATAAAGCCCGTAAAGAAGCGCTTCCCGGGTCTGTGTTTCCATATGATCTCCCACAGCATCAGACAATACATGATCTATCGGGGCCGGACTTGGACCCGGAGGATCTACCCCTAATGCAATGTCAGCATATTTATAGTACTCGGTTTTCTGGTCATCAAATCTGACCGTAATACCAACAGTCATTGTGGCTGCTTCGCTAGCAACCTTATGCTTGTAATTGAACTGGAAATCAGTTCCCATGGTCCAGGTTTCGGCATCGTTGATCCTGCCGGTTACCGGGTGATGGTGTTCCCAGTAATTGACATAGACGAGAGGGATAAATTCCAAATCTCCCAATTCCTTGGTGACTTTCGAACTTACAAAATACGAATCGGAA
Source organism: Pseudomonadota bacterium (assembly GCA_018823135.1). Taxonomy (NCBI): domain Bacteria; kingdom Pseudomonadati; phylum Pseudomonadota; species Pseudomonadota bacterium. The sequence goes on along the minus strand of JAHJJF010000097.1, from coordinate 56,181 downwards.
TAGCGCCCCGAATACTGCCACTGTCCTGTTGTTTGATTAGCTTCTCCGGTTTGCAGGTATTCTTGGAACATGGCTTCGTCAAGGGATCCGGACAACTGCAGATCAGCCTTGGAGTAGCTGATATTATTCTCCCAGGTTGACCCGTCATCCAGAACCACATACGGTTGGACGCTCAACTGGGTGGTTTCGAATTCATTCCAGCGTCGCCATGAGTTACTGGTCTCTCGCCTGGAAAGACTGGCGCTGTAATAGAGTTTTTCCGATATGTCATCGGTATAGGAAGCATGCAGATTATAAGTATCGAAATCTCCTGCTCCGAGTTTTATGGTGCCGCCTTTTCTTTCCAGCGGATTTTTTGTGATGATGTTTATGACTCCTCCGGATGCATTGGCGCCCCACAATGTTGAGTTCGGCCCCTTAACCACTTCGATGCGCTCGATGTTCTGCGTGTCGACCATATCAAGGCGGGTCATGCCATCCGGGTCGGTCACCGGAACTCCATCGCGGAGCACCATGATCTCGCGAACTCCATAAGCAGCTTTAAGACCAGCGCCGCGAATAATCAGTCGCGAGTCATATCCCTGATTGGTCGTCTCGATTAACACTCCAGGAGTGCCGGTGAGGGCTTCCTTAACATTGAACATCTTGGTATCGTTAATCTGCTCTTCGGAAATCACTGCAATTGACGCCGGGACTTCGGCAGTCTTTCTTTCGATTCTGGTTGCGGTGACACTTACCTCGTCAAGTTCTTTTTTCACTTCTTCAGCACCGGCATTTGATTGCATGGCAAGAACAACTGCAGTTGCGAGTAATATGCTCTTTTTCAAAACCCCCTCCCCTTCTTCCTGAAATTACGTTATTTATTGAAGCAAACAGCAGACTGCCACGATGTGGTAGTTGGACGGGAAGATAACATTTCTTAATAAGGCTGAAAATGTGGCAAATTGTCGCATCAACTTTGTGGTGCGGCTGGAGAAAAAATAAAGGAGGGCTAATCAAAAAAACGAAGAATGTTTCTTTGATCTTAAAAAGATTCTATTCTTTAGGCAGGGGGATGAACTGTCAGATTTGATTATCAAGAAGGAAAACAAATCAGGATAATTTGCGGTTTTCAGACGAAACAGCTTTGTTCAATCGTTGTGATGATGGTTTCACCAGTTCCCCTAAAATGATCCGGCGTTGGGAGACTTGGGGCAACAGGCTTGGAGTGCTGGTTTCGGTGAGCAGATAGATGTCTCGTTTATTTCCGGAATACAACACATTGGGGCCAATTCGGACATCCGGGGATTCGAGCTTTATGGCGCCATCCTTTATGTACTGAGATATTGCTGATTGCGGGTCTGTGATATCGCCGAAAATCCTGGCGCTGCCGATACAGGTTTCAACACAAAATGGTTCAAGTCCCTGATCCAGTCGCCCCTGGCAGAAATCGCATTTATCAGCTTTGAGTGGTTTTTTCGCATCATTCACAAAACGTGCATTATACGGGCATCCCTTAACACAGGCTCCGCAACCGATGCATCTTGATTTATCAATCTCGACAATCCCGTTGAATGGGTTTTTCCAAGTAGCGGAAACCTGGATTGTCTTTGCCAGTCCGGTCCCCTGATGGCGAAATTCTTTGGGGACAGGCGTGACCGGACAGACCGGGATACAGGCAGGTTTGTCACATTGGTTGCAATGCCCCGGATAATAGGTTGAAGCAAGGCCGAACGGAGTTTCAGCAGGCCCGAGTCGATGGACCCAGCTTCTCTGGTGCGGCACCGGCACCTGCCAGATTGCCCGGCAGGCCACGGCACAGGAATGACAGCCGATACATCTGTTCAAATCTATGAGCATTGCGTATTGCATTTAAGAATAAACCGCGATGGTTGGCTATTAAAAATTCTGTTAATAAAACTAGTCAACTATACAACACTTTTCTTGAGTTTCAATTCCGATTAACAAAAAATATTATTTTGCTGCGCCTCCCAAAAGCCGGCTCTGGCCATTGATATTTGCAGAATCGTATTGATTTGATCACATAATTACAGGCAAAGGAATTGATATATTGACATGTATAAAATTATTGTTTAATTATTTGTAATAATTCAAAAAGTTACTTCATTCTCGTGATGGTGTTCTATGCGATATTTCTCTGTAAAAAAATATATGCATTTGTATAACGTTATTCGCCTGTCGTTTGCCTTATTAACTCTCATTATTTCCCTTCACAGTCCCGCCATTGCAGATGAGCAACAACTGAACATGGAACAGCTTCTTTCCATGGATATCGAGCAGCTTATTGAACTTGAAGTCACCCTTGCCACCGGCAACTCAAAACCTCTCAAACTTGCACCATCGGTGACCACGGTCATTACCTCCGAGCAGATTGAAAAAATGGGGGCTACCACACTCGATCAAGTCTTGGAGGCGGTGCCGGGCCTCCATGTGGAGCCTTCAGGCACCGCTTTTTTGGGGTCGATCTGGTCTATTCGCGGCATTCATGCAGTCTCCAACCCTCATGTCCTGCTGCTGATTAATTCCGTGCCTTTTACCAGCAACTATACGGGCGGCCGGGGTTCCGCCTTTAAAATGCCGGTGGCCATGATCTCCCGGGTGGAAGTGATCCGGGGGCCTGGCTCGGCACTGCATGGCGCCGACGCTTTTTCCGGGGTGATCAATGTCATTATCAAGAACGGTCAGGAGTTGGCGGGCACCAAATCAGGCGCCCGTTACGGCTCCTTTGATACCAGCGATGTATGGCTCCAGCATGGCGCAAACTATGGCGGCTGGAAACTGGCCTTAGGCCTTGAGTGGCAAAAAACTTCAGGCGATAAGGACCGGATCATTGACAAAGATTTTGTTCATACCTCAGCCCCTGGCCTGCCTCCGGCCGATCCGACTAAATCCGATGCACCTGGCCCCATTGACACCTCTTACGAATTACTGGATACTCATCTCAATCTACGCAAGGACAACTGGAACCTCAACCTCTACTCCAACCTGCAGGAAACGGCCGCGGGCCTTGGAAGTCTGCAGGCCCTCACTGATGGCAATGAGATTGATAGAACCAGCCTGCTGGCTGACCTCAACTATGAAAATAAGGTACTCCAAGACTGGCAGCTTTATGGCCGGCTCTATTATTCCTATTTTCACGCTGATACTTTTTTACAGCAATTGCCGCCGGCCTTTCTTAATATGCAGGGCAATCCGATCAGTGAAAGCCAGGATGGTGGCGTCGAACTGAGCAGCCTCTACACAGGCTTCCGCGACCACCAATTGCGACTGGTGGCGGGATGGAAGAATTATGATTATGAACCGGACCAGTATAAAAACTTTGGCCCGGCCGCCGGGGCTGACCAGTTCGGAGACCTGGTTCATGTCACGGATCCGGACCATATTTACATGAATGACGCCAACCGCAGGCTTTTTTTTGGCGTAATCCAGGATGAATGGTGTTTTGCCAAGGGCTGGGAACTTACGGCCGGTGTCCGTTATGACGAGTACAGTGATTTCGGTTCAACTACCAATCCCAGGGCTGCCCTGGTCTGGGAGACCCGTTACGATCTGATCACCAAACTTATGTATGGCCAGGCCTTCCGCGCTCCTGCCTTTGGAGAGCAATGGGTCAAAAATAATCTCCAGGTCACAGGTAATCCGGACCTGGACCCGGAGGAGATCGAGACCCTGGAGCTGGCCGTGGACTACCAGCCCCTCAGAAACCTGCGCCTTGTAACCAGTGTCTATGCCTACGAGGCCAAGAATATTATCCAGCTCACAGGGGCATTGCCGCAGCCGTATACCAACTACGGCGAACAGAATGGGCAGGGCTTAGAATTTGAGATGGACTGGGAGATTATGGACAGCCTCTTGCTGCGTGCCAACTATGCCCGACAGCGTTCGAGATATATAGATACCGACAGTCTGGTGCCGGATGCGCCGGGCCAGCAATTCTATCTGAACCCTCACTGGGCTTTTATGAAAGACTGGTCCCTGGATAGCCAATTTTACTGGATCGCTGACCGCCACCGTGCTGCAGGTGATCCACGGTCTGATATCGAAGATTATGAACTTGTCAACCTGACTTTAAGGCGTAAGAATATCTCCAGGCATTGGGACATGGCCCTAGCGGTACGCAACCTTTTTGATGAGATCGGTCGTATCCCCAGCCCCTATGCCCCTGCAGTGCCAGAAGGAGCGTATGTACCCAATGATTATCCCATGGAAGGCAGAAGTTTCTGGGCAGAGATTGCCGCGCATTTTTAAGTAACGAAAACACAAGGCAGGTTGTTTAGCAGGCAACCCTGTTAATGGGAGTTGAGGCACGATTAAAAGATAAATTGATAAAAAAAGAATCTGGCTGTTAAATAAAGTTGTTCACCACAATCAATACTAATACGAACCGTTAAAAGTTCTATTCAAAGATGGTATATTTTTGTTTATTACTTTCCATTCAACATATAAGACAGCGCTGAAACATCTGCTCCTTGCCCTTCTTATTGTTTCTCTTCTGGATGTCTTCCCGATGACGGTATACGCTGAAAACTCCGCGTCACGCGCAGGTGAGTATGAACTCAAAGCGGCGTATCTCTATAATTTTTTTCATTTCATTCAATGGCCGACAAGTGAAAACCAAGAACTGATTGCAATCAATGTTATCGGCAAATCCCCTATCAACCAATCACTTGATAAGGTCAGGGAGCACATAAGAAAATCAACCAACAAGGAGGTTGAAATTCGATATTTTGATACTTTTGATCAAGATATCGATCTGGTCTGCTGCAAACTTCTTTTTATCAGCAGTTCTGAAAAAGCAAATTTCAGGGCAATAATTCGCAGTCTCAAAAATGCTCCGGTTCTCACCGTTTCCGATGAAGAGGGTTTTCTTGAAGCCGGCGGCATGATTAATTTCATCTCCACGGATGACAACAAGATCCGCTGGGAAATAAACCGGGTACAACTCAACAATGCAAATCTCGGTATCAGCGCCAAACTTCAGGAAATTGCTGTAAGAGTCATTACCAGCCAAAACAGAAGGGAGGGATTCTGATGCATTTCTTTAAAGATCTCTCCATCCGGAAAAAACTCGCTTTCATAGTACTGTTTACAAGTTCAACCGCAGTCATCCTGGCCTGTCTTGCTTTTTATCTGTTCATCATCAATCAATACAAGGTGTTTTATCATGAAAACCTCATAAGTCTTTCAGAAATCGTCGGTAAAAACTGTGAAGCCGCACTTGCATTCAATGTTCCGGATGATGCTCAAAATATTCTGGCTTCTCTTGATGCAAAGCCCAGTATAGTTCTGGCCAAGATAACTACCTCTGACGATAAGCTGTTTGCCGCTCATACAAATTGGAAAGAAGATGAAAACCCCTCAATTAATAAATTTGATACGGTGTTTAATCAGGTCCAGGCAAGCAAAGGTCTATGGGTGCAACGTGATATTATCGTTGGAGGCAGCATCCTGGGGACCCTCTATCTAGTTGATGACCTCAGTGAACTCAAGGATGTCCGTAAGGCCGCGATTTTCATTCTCACCGTAGTAGTATTCCTGACCCTTTTCTTTGCAAAAATTCTTGCTTCAAATCTTCAGCGAATAATCTCAGACCCTGTGGTATCCCTCGCAGCTGTTACAAGACGTATTTCAGAGGAACAGGATTTCACCTCAAGAGCAGTTAAATACGGCAATGACGAAGTCGGCCGTCTGGTTGATGATTTTAATGATATGCTGGGTCAATTAGAATCCAGGGAAATCGCATTGAGGGAAAGTGAAAAGCGGTTTCGCACCCTGGTTGACCAGGCTGTCGACGCATTTTTCCTGCATGATGCAAACGGCTGTTTTGTGGATGTGAATCAACGGGCATGTGAGAGCCTGGGATATACGCGGGATGAATTACTTTCCATGTGTGTGAACGACATTGCCAATATATCCCAACCCGAAAATTTTAAAGAAAAATATTGGGATAAACTTACCTCAGACCACACGGTCACCCTGACCAGCGAGCATCGCCGCAAAGACGGCACGACCTTCCAGGTAGAGGTCAAGCTGGGACTCCTTGAAATAGGCGGCCAGCAATTCATTATGGCCCTTGCCCGAGACATAACTGATCGATTGAAAGCCGAGGATGACAAGATCAAGCTTGAACTGCAACTCGCCCAGTCACAGAAAATGGAATCCATCGGCACTCTTGCCGGCGGCATCGCCCATGATTTTAATAATATCCTCACTTCATTGCTGGGAAATATTGAACTTGCACAATTGCTGCTTCCGGCGGGTAACGATGTCAGTGATCGACTCGTTGAAGCACTTAAGGCTGGAACCCGCGCCAAAGAACTTGTCAGACAGATTCTCACCTTCAGCCGTCAGGCGCCCCAGGATCAAAATCCTGTTCTGGTGCATTTGATCGTCAAAGAGGCATTGAAACTGTTGCGTGCGACCATTCCCACCTCTATTGAAATCCGCCAGGATATCGATAGCAATTCCGGCTCTGTTTTGGGCAATCCCATTCAGATTCATCAGGTCATGATGAATCTTTGCACAAACGCCTACCATTCCCTGCGCGATCAGGACAATGCCGTACTTGGCTTAAAACTCAAACGGGTCAGCATATCTCCAGAGGATGCCGGAAAAAATATCAGTCTTTCTCCCGGCTCCCATGTAATGCTTGAGGTCAGCGATACCGGTCACGGCATGAGCAAAGAAACTCTGTCAAGAATTTTCGAGCCATACTTCACCACCAAACCCCTTGGCGAAGGAACCGGAATGGGCTTGTCCGTGGTGCACGGTATTGTAAAAAGTTATGGAGGCGACATTACGGTTTACAGCGAGCCCGGCGCCGGAACAACCTTTCACGTTTACTTCCCGGCAATTGAAGATGGTGAAGTCCATGAGGAAGTAAAGGTTGGGTCCACCCCGGGAGGAAATGAACACATTCTGGTTGTTGACGATGAAGTGCCAATCGTCAGCATGGAAAGAGAGATGCTCACTGCTCTCGGATACCGGGTGACCGCAGTTTCCGATTCACAAGAGGCGTATGATCTTTTTTTGAACAATCCGGATGATTACGATCTGGTTATAACCGACATGGCAATGCCGCGGAAAAACGGCATACAGCTTGCTCAGGCGATTCTTGGGGTAAGATGGGATATACCTGTTATCCTCTGCACGGGATTCAGTGAAACCGTCAATGAAAAAATTGCCAATGACATGGGCATAAAGAAATTCATCATGAAACCGATCATCATGCGGGATCTGGCAATGAGTGTTCGGGAATGTCTGGATAAAAGAAGGGGCAAACCCAAAGTCTCATCCCCTGTTTAAATCCTTGTGCTTATCTGCCGGTATCATCTTAAATCAATAGCCATTTTCATGGAATTATTTATTTCCGGGTAATTGATGTAAGAGGTATTTCTTCGATAATCTGCACGTGGTCAAGATAAAATCTTCCATGAATAAACGGGGTGTCGCCGATATCGGGACACCAGTCAAAAAGAAATCCGTCAGTTGTGAAAAGATACGCAGGAGGCCCCGATGCCCTGCCCTTTCTCTCTCCATAAACCAGCACATAAGCCTCGCCATCCTTCACTGCGCTGAAGATCCTCTGAGGATTTCCCATCTGCCGGAGATAATCGGCAACTGTCTCGATTTTTCCTTTGGGGTCGTTAAAAGCTTTATTGCGTCGTTCCGAAATATAAAAGAAAAGAAGAAGGAACATCAGCAGAAAAAGCAGAATGGAGCATGCCTGGAAAAATCTCCGGGGTATTGCGGTTAATCCTTTGCTCATTTATTTCCTCAAACAGTACGATAAATATGCACGTTTCCTGGTGTCGGTGTTGAGTAATCCATCTAAAAATGAGTATAATCTATATAATTATCCTTTAAAGCAAAGATTTAATGAAAACTAACTAAGATTTATGGTCCGGAGGCAGCATGCCCGCAAAGCCCGTGCAAGATCTCAATATCGTTGGTGACTTTCTCAAATTTTTTATAATCCTCCTCGTTCCTTTTGTGATTATCGGTGGCGTCTGGGGGTATTTTCAACGAGCATTGCTGCTCTATGGCATTGGTTACCCTTTGATCTACAGTATAGGGATCAGTATGATCATTATTGTCATAAATAATGACATCAACGATGTCCTCGGTCTCTTCGGACTTGGCAACAAGGCTCAACTCAGTTTGACAGTAAAACATGCCAAGGCCATCCAGAGCATCGGCATCCTCATAGGATCTTCGAATTTCAACGAGGCATTAAAGAAAGTAAACGCCCTCTTGAAAGAAGAACCGAAATTCCCAGTCGCGCTGAACATGAAAGGACAAATACTCCTGGAGGGGTTTTCCAAATACCAGGAGGCACGCATATGTTTTGAAAGAGTTCTGGCTGCTACTGATGAAGGAGACGAACAGCATACACTTGCCGATTCAATGATCGTCGAGTGTTATAGCATGGAGGGAGAAACAGATTAAGAGAGACGAGAAATATCAATTGCCCTGTGTGGTCAAATCAAAAAAATACAGACGAATTTCAATTTTATTACCGGTTCAATCCCAGCTTATGTCCCAACCGAGATTTTTTGCAACCTTGCTCATGTCGTTGGGGTAAAATTCGCCTGGCACTTCGTTGGTTACCTTTTTATAGACGAATCTGGCGCATCGTTTATACATTTTCCGACAATAATATTCTTTTATTACTTCAGATGCATCCGGCATATTTTCCATCTTATCATTGAAAAAAAGACAATTTTCAAGCAGTTCACAATCAGCCATAAAGATACTCCTGTACCTGGTTGTTCAATGATTAATTAAACAGTTAACAACCACATTTATAAATATAAACCAATTATCAGTCAACAATTAAGGATATCAGTTATCTGATTTAATTGGTTAATATTTCTATGTTGAAAATAAATAAGCTAAAGATGCACTGTCCTTGTCAGGATTTTTCAGTATATTTACGAGTCATCGTCCTATGCAGGCAGTGATAAACTGAAAGTCGTACCGGATTTTGGAGTCGAGATGAAATCCACCTGTCCGTTAAGAAAATGCTCACCGAATATTTTCATGGAATAAGTCCCGAATCCTCTTCCGTCTCCATTTTTTGTGCTGAAATGACGTTGAAATATCCGCAATGCGATATTATCCGGGATGTTTTTCTTGCTCCAAACAAGAAAATTCACCGTATCCAGACAAGACTCAATCCAGAATTTCACTTTTCCGCCTTCATCTGTAGCTTCAAGGGCGTTGGTAATCATGTTGGTCAGAATTCTCATCAATAAAGAATAATCTGTTATGACCGGCTTATTGGGCAAGATTTCCGGAATTGTGATTATTTTGTTCTTGGAAGCCGGATGGACGGCGAAAATATTTTGTATATCCCGAACAATAATTTCAGGCTGAATCGGCTCAATATATATTTGATATTTACCCACTTCGGTTGCGCTCAAAGCTCTTTGGATCGCAACTTCTTTTGAAAGTCTGAGGCAGAGATGCTTGATTTGTCCGGCAATTTCCTGGACATTATCATATTCAATAAATGTTAGAATTTCCGAAGCTCCGATAAGCCCGTTCATGATATTATTCAAGTCATGAAAAAACATTCTTTCCAGAGCGGCCCTTCTTTCGTGGGTTGTGATATCCTGAAGCAGCACAACCAGGAAACGTTTATCGGTTATGTTAACCGGGGTTGAACGGACATGGAGAAATAGATCCTCATCTTTGCCGTTTTTTTTCACCGTGGCGGCACATTTTCTTTCAGCATAATGGTCGGTGCCGAGACTTGTGACAATCGCAACGGCCGCGCCGCAGGTTGAACAGTATCGTGTGGTGCCGCATCCCCCAAGCGCATCATAAGCGTGCACACAATTAATCGCTTCACCGGGCCTGAGACCTATGATTTCTTCTATGCTGGTAATGCCGATTAATTCGAGAAAGGAGATATTTGAAGCAAGGATCTGTCTGTATTCATTCAAAATTATCATGCAGCCGGTCACGGATTTTAATACTGCCTCGGTGATCGGGTTGTTGACAACACTCTTGATTTGCATCAATAATTCCGCACCATCAAGCCTTTCAGGCTTGGCAAAATAGGTTTCCATGATCTAAACCGTTTCCATGATAATTTAAATTTGTTGTAAATGGGGTCCACAAAAAAATCCTAACTTCCGAATTCATGAAAAGTCAAGAAAAAGCATACGGATAGAGTAAAAAGCAAAATCTTCCTTTCTGTGAAAATTGTCCAAAAGGTCTTCACGAACATTCGACCTCAATCTGCAACACATCTGTGGACTTGTAAATTTGAGTTTTTCTTAATGATTACAACAAGCTTTACTTTTTATATTTTTTTTGCGCTTTTACTGAAAAAGGAGCTGATTGTCATTGACAGCGATTGAGCAATCTGTAATTTTGCATTCCATGAAATCACTCAAAGAGAATCTTACAGACTGGACTGATTGGGACCAAGCAGAACTGGCAATTGCCAAGTCGCTGAACATTCTGTCACCTGATTCGGAAATGACCCCTGACACAAAGGGAATTTTCTGGAGCACCAACCCCCTGGGTAATTTCCTGGCCGATGTACTGGAACAAATGTCTGAGATTGGTATTCTCGAATTTCGCGAAAAGCCGGACCTGCAGTTCAGATGGAATAATGATTATACCCTTGGATCTGAATAATTTCGTTTTCCTTCCCTTCAGCAGATCCAGTTTAAAGATATTTTTTCAGTTAATCATCTCCACCCTGATCTATTTCACCACCTCTAAACTATTTTCATGTTGAACCTTGAGAATCCATGGAGTTTCGGGATTATTCGAAGGCGTTGCTCCCTGCCCCCAATGCGAATCGTATAAACCCATGAGTGCGTGACAGGAAATCCCCCATCGGCGAACCTGTTGGAAACGGGATTTCGTCAAGCAGCAAAGCAGTTCGGAAATGCCGAAGCATCAAAATACGGCCACAAGCATTTTAAACCTGAAAAAAATAGCGGGACACAAAGAAATTATTAAGCGCCTCAGAATTCACCATTATCGGCAAATTCAATTCCTTCAATATGAAACGACAAAGATACTCGCTTGATTTGCCTGCATTCTATCTGGCAGTTTGGTCATTTTTATGCTATCTTCTGCGGCTCTAATTAATCTCTTCGGATAACATAAATAAATGATCATAATCAACGATCTCAATCTACAATACGGCAACAAATATATATTCAAGGAGCTATCCGCACGTATCGGAGAGCAGGACAGAATCGGCCTGGTGGGGGTAAACGGCACAGGTAAATCCACGCTGCTTAAAATAATTGCAGGAATTCAGGAAACTGATTTCGGCGTGGTTACCAGGTCCAGACATGCGACCATCGGCTATCTTCCCCAGGAAATAACCGCATTTCCATCCGGCAGGTCACTGTATGAAGAGGCTGAATCCGCCTTCGGCAATATCATTGAAATGCAGAACAGGCTCGAAGAGATCAACCTCAGACTGAGCTCGGAAGATTCAGGTTCCGCCGGTTATTCGCTTCTCCTTGTCGAACAGGGAGAATTACAGCATGAACTGGAACGGGCAGACATTTTCCGGATGAAATCTCAGGTGGAAACGGTTCTTTCCGGCCTTGGTTTTTCCGAAGCCGATCTTTCCAAAGACTGCACAACTTTCAGCGGCGGCTGGACCATGCGTCTGATGCTTGCCAAACATCTGCTTGCAAAACCTTCTTTTCTGCTGCTGGATGAACCGACAAATCATCTTGACATTGAAAGTCTCACCTGGCTTGAAAGTTTTCTGACCACCTATCAGGGCGCAATGATAATTATCTCACATGACCGCGCTTTTCTTGACAACATGACTTCCGCAACCTGGGAACTGAGCCGCGGAACCCTGACCGCTTACAAGGGAAACTACACAAAATATCTCGTAGAAAAAGAACTGCGTATGCAGGTCCAGCGTGCCGCCTACGAAAATCAGCAGGCGCAGATCCAGCAGACCATGCGTTTTGTCGAAAGATTCCGGGCAAAATCAACCAAGGCCAAACAGGTCCAGAGCCGTGTTAAACAACTGGCAAAACTGGATCGGATTGAACTGGAGGATTCGGAAAGCACCATTTCATTCCGTTTCCCTCCGGCTCTTCCCAGTGGCCGCCTTGCTCTGGAGGTTAAAGGTCTTACAAAATCCTACAACAACAAAAACGTCTTTACCGATATCTCCTTTGAATTGCAGCGAGGAGAAAAAATAGCCGTGGTGGGCGTAAACGGCGCCGGCAAATCCACCATGGTACGGCTTCTTGCCGCAGAAATAACCCCTGATAAAGATACAATTCGCCTCGGCCACAATGTCAAGACATCCTATTTCGGTCAACACCAGGCTCAGGATCTTCCTCAGAATTTAACCGTATTGCAGACCCTTTCAGAAGTCGAAGGCGATCGGAGTGTTACCCAGGATCGTTCAATTCTGGGCGCCTTTCTGTTCCGCGGCGATGATGTGGACAAAAAAGTTTCTATCCTTTCCGGAGGGGAAAAAAGTCGACTGGCCCTTGCCAAGATGATTATTACCCCGGCGAATCTGTTGATCATGGACGAGCCCACTAATCATCTGGACATGATGTCCCAGGAAATCCTCCAGGAAGCAATGAAACAATACGACGGCACCATAATCGTTGTTTCCCATAACCGTTATTTTGTTGATCAGTTTGTCAATAAAGTCCTGGAAATCAAAGACGGCAAAGCTACCCTTTTTGACGGCAATGTCTCCTACTACCTCGAAAAAACCAGAGAGAGCAGAAAAGTTTCTTTGCTTCCAGGCAAACCGCAGTCCGAGGCCGTTCAATCAACTGATGCCGCCCCGGCCCGCGGCAGGAATGCCCGCCAAGCGCAGGCACAAATCAGAATTGACAAAAACAAAATCCTGAGACCCCTGAAAATTCAAGCCGATGAAGCTGAAAAAGAAATCGAAAAGTATGAAGCGCGGAAATCTCTTGTTGAGAGCTATCTTGCCGATCCGGAACTGTATAAAGACCAGGATGCCTTTGCTGATAAAAGCCGAGAATATAAAGAAGTTGGACGACGCCTCGAAAGATTATATGCAACCTGGGAAGAGACCCAGGCAAGAATCGAGGAAGCGGAAAAATCCTTTGGGCAAGACGCCTTATAGAGGTTTCAGGGATCAGGGACAGCAATTGGAAGATGTGAAGGATGGAGAGTTCATTTTTCCGTTGATTTCCTTTCTCGTTTTTCACGCCGAAAAAAAAGCATCCATGAAATTTTCTTTTTTGTTGAGAAAAAAGAGCTACAAGCTTGACCAGTTGTCGATTTATCAGTATACATCACTTGTTTAAATCCGGAAATTCCGGGAAGTTTTCTTACTCTTACCTGAAAAAATTAACGGGCAGACAATATTTCCCCCCAACATCTGAAATACTTGTGGGTTTCATGATCGTCATAAGTAAATGAGATAGCTGGAGCCGATTTGTATGTCCGAACTATTAATTATCAACACGGAGGGGTACAAATGAAACAGAATTCTTTGTGTAAAAAACTCATTACCGGAGCTGCGGTTACAGCGTTACTTGCTTTTGCTCCATCAGTCTTTGCGTCAAGCGACGGCGGTCATGGCGGTGGCCATGGGGCGGCCGGGAAATCCATGACTCCCATGGAAACCATCAAGGCAGCGATCCAAGGCAACAGCCAGTTCACCGGCCATCATGATAACGCTTTTTTTGAAGCCTATCAGACAGGCCAAACCCCGAATCTCACGGTTGTCACCTGCGCCGACTCACGGGTGCACACCGGCCTGTTCGGCATGGATCCCAACAATAATATCTTCATCATCAGAAATGTCGGCAACCAGGTTGCAAACTCCGAAGGTTCAGTTGATTACGGCGTCCGGCACCTTCCCACCAAAATTCTTCTGATCATGGGTCATTCCAGCTGCGGCGCAGTTAAAGCGGCCATGGGTGATTATTCAGGCGAGACAAAAGGCATCAAAGCGGAACTTGATCCTCTGAAACCGGTGATGGCTGCCGATGACCAGCAAGGCGAATTCAAGACCCGCTGGGACATGAATGTTGAACGGAATGTTGATTATCAGGTCAAATATGCAATGGAACTCTATGCTGAAAAAATAAGTTCCGGTGAAATGGCCATTGTCGGCGGCGTCTATGATTTTAACAATAATTACGGAAAGGGCCGCGGCACCCTGGTTATTACGAATATAAATGGTGAGGCTGATCCCAACAAAATCATGCGCGATCCACTGTTACAGGAAATTCCCAAAGGTGACATCGTAACTCATGTTGGAAGTTTAGCTCCCGCAATGAAATAATTTCTACGCCAAGGTGAGAGGAAAGTACTTCACGAAAAGAGAAGTCCTTTCCTCTCACAATTTTTTAAATAGTAATTTAGGCTATTGGCTGAAGGTGTTGAGGTTGTCAACAAGAAACACCTGGCCTTGAGTCAACAGCCTAAACAACCCGAGTAATTTAAATGCCTAAACTGCTACGACAACAACTGGAAGATAGAGAAGAGCAGATTCTCTCACCCTTTGCCTGTCTGAGCAAACACAGCAAAGGCCGTCTGAACCCCGAAGAAGAATGCCCGATCAGGACGGCATTTCAACGGGACCGTGACCGAATCATCCATTCGAAGACTTTCCGCCGGCTCAAACACAAAACCCAGGTATTTCTTGCCCCTACCGGAGATCATTACCGTACCCGCCTGACCCATGTGCTTGAGGTTTCACAGATTGCCCGAACCATTGCCGGTGCCCTGCGTTTAAACGAGCACCTGACTGAGGCAATCGCCCTGGGACACGACCTGGGACACACCCCTTTCGGCCATGCGGGAGAGGCAACTTTAAACGAACTGTATCCCGGCGGTTTCAGGCATTATGAGCAAAGCCTGCGGGTTGTGGATATTCTTGAAAAAAAGGGAAAAGGGCTGAATCTCACAGCTGAAGTCCGAGACGGGATCGCCAAGCATTCTAAAGGGAAAAAGGAAATACTTCCGGATGATATCTCCGAACTGCCAACGACCCTTGAAGGCCGCGTTGTCCGGCTTGCCGATATAATTGCTTATGTGAATCATGATCTAGACGATGCCATCAGGGCCGGCGTAATCAAAAAAAATGATTTGCCGAAAGCTATCATCCAGAAGGTCGGCGCCAGCCATTCCATGAGGATCGGCACCATGGTGAATGATCTGATCCATCGGACCATTGAAACCGGCGAAAATCGTCTGGTGATGAGCGAGGATATTATGCAGGCCATAGCAGATATCCGAACCTTTCTCTATGCGCATGTTTATGATGTAAGCAAGGTCCACAATGACTTTGTCAAATCCACCAAGATCCTTCGGGAGCTGTATTATTATTTTTTAGAACACGGGACAAAATGGGATAACGATATCATTTACGATAAGGACACCTCGAAACACAAAAAGGTGTGCGATTTTATTGCCGGGATGACGGACCGTTATGCCCTTGATCTCTATACCGATATTTTCTTCCCCAAACCATGGAGCGTTATTTAAACCCATGTCAGAAACCAATACGAATAAAGCACACGAACTTCCCAAAGCATACGAATTTAAAGATGTGGAACAAAAATGGTATCGGACATGGGAGAGCGAAAAGCGTTTTTCCGCATCCATGGTTGAAGGCAAACCTTCCTACTCCATAGTAATCCCGCCCCCGAATGTTACGGGTGTATTACATATCGGCCATGCGTTGAATAATACCCTGCAGGATATCCTTATCCGCTATCGGAGGATGCAGGGCCAAAACACCCTGTGGCTTCCAGGAACAGATCATGCCGGGATTGCCACCCAGAATGTCGTGGAACGGCAGCTCGCCGCAGAAGGTTCAAGCAGGCACGAAATCGGTCGCAGAAAATTTGTTGAACGGGTGTGGAAGTGGAAGGAGGAGTCCGGCGGCCAGATAATCAACCAGCTGAAACGGCTGGGATCTTCCTGTGACTGGGACCGTGAACGGTTTACCATGGATGAGGGATTGTCCCGGGCGGTGCGCGAGGTGTTTGTCCGTTTATACGATGACGGCCTCATTTATAAGGGCGATTATATCATCAACTGGTGCCCACGTTGTCACACGGCGCTTGCTGATCTTGAGGTGGAGCACGAGCCAACCGACGGCAAACTCTATCATATCCGTTATCCGTACACATCCGGCGACGGGTATCTAATCGTTGCGACAACCAGACCAGAGACCATGCTGGGAGATACGGCGGTGGCAGTGCATCCAGCTGACGAGCGCTATAACAGCCTTCCTGAAAAATCGGTAATTCTGCCGCTGGTGAACCGCACAATACCCATTGTTTTTGATACCCATGTGGAACGCGAGTTTGGCACCGGCGCATTAAAGGTCACCCCGGCCCATGATCTCAATGACTTTGAGATCGGCCGTCGCCATGATTTGCCCAGCCTTTCGGTGATGGACGATAACGGCGTGATGAACGGGGAGGCCGGACCATATGCCGGGCTCGACCGTTTCGAGTGCAGGAAAAAAATTGTTGAGGATTTGGACTCACAGGGTTTCCTTGAAGGCATTGATGACTATCAACACGGCGTCGGACATTGCTATCGATGCAGCACGGTTGTGGAACCGACCTTATCAAAACAATGGTTCGTATCTGTAAAGCCCCTTGCCGAAAAAGCCATTCAGGCAGTTAAAAACGGCGATATCCGCATCCATCCGAAATCATGGGAAAACACTTATTTTGACTGGATGTACAATATCCGGGACTGGTGTATTTCCCGGCAGATCTGGTGGGGTCATCAGATACCGGCCTGGACCTGCGAATCCTGCAATGAAATCATCGTGGCCACTGCAGCTCCGAGCCAATGCTCAAAATGCAAGAGCAGCAAGCTGATACAGGAAACCGACGTACTGGATACCTGGTTTTCTTCGGCGCTCTGGCCTTTTTCCACCCTTGGCTGGCCGGATAAAACCAAAGAACTGGATTTCTTTTATCCCACATCCGTACTGATCACAAGCTTTGACATTCTGTTCTTCTGGGTTGCCCGGATGATGATGATGGGGCTTTATTTCATGAAAGAGATCCCCTTCAAGGATGTCTATCTGCATGCCCTGGTCCGGGACCAACACGGACAGAAAATGAGTAAATCCAAGGGAAATGTCCTGGACCCGATTCTGCTCATGGATAAATACGGCACCGATGCCATGCGCTTCACCATGGCAGCCTTTGCCGCACAGGGCCGCGATGTCAGACTCTCTGAAGAACGAATTGAAGGATATCGGCACTTTATCAATAAGATATGGAATGCAGCACGATTCTCGCTGATGCATATCAGTTCCTGCGATCCTGCAATTGTTCATTCAATAAATCACGAATCTCTCAGCCTCCCCCATCGCTGGATTCTGTCCCGCATGAGCAGGACAATTACCGATTTCACCAAAGGACTTGAGGATTTCCGGTTCAATGATTCCGCTACAGCAATTTATCAGTTTATCTGGCGTGAATTCTGTGACTGGTACCTGGAATGGATCAAACCTGATCTTTATGGTGACAATGAAGAGCTTAAATACAATTCGCAAGCCGTGTTATTACATGTTCTTGAGGTCATTCTCAAGCTGCTTCACCCAATAACTCCTTTTGTTACCGAGGAAATCTGGCATGCCCTTCCGGGGGAAAGACAAACAATCATGACTGCTGAATTTCCCGAAGCCACACCGCAATGGGAAAGTGAGGAGGCCGAAAAGGCCACTGATTTACTCATTGGGATTATTACCGGTATTCGTAATATTCGAAGTGAAATGATGATTCATCCTTCCGCTCAGGTTGAGGTTTTCATCATATGTCACGACGAAGAGAATATCTCGCTGTTGGATGAATACACTTCAACTGTTCGGGTTATTACCCGCACCGATAAATTTACCGTTGTGCGTAAAGGTCAGCGTCCTAAAGGCGCCGCATCCTATCTTTTCAACGATATCGAGATTTTCATTCCTTTGGCTGGTTTGGTTGATGCGGAAAAGGAAATCGACAAGCTCCTCAAGGATAAGCAAAAAGTCGAAAAAACCCTTCAGCAGGTTGAAGGAAAACTCGCAAACCCCAAATTTCTATCCGGTGCGCCTGAGACAGTTGTTGCCGGCGAAAAAGAAAAGCAGCAAACCCTTGCCGCCAAACTCAATAAAATTATCGAGAATATTTCCCGGCTGAAAGAAATATGATGGTTCGGAGCCCTGGTCACACTTGTTTTCATCCGAGACTAAAAACTATATCCTTATAAAAAGGAGAAAATGCCTTACAACTGTTTTGTGTTTTTCATATTGACAGAAACTATCATCATGTATATTAGAATTATAAGTTAATTTTTTTATTAGAATAAAAGCCTATGAACCTAAGTCAAAAAGAACATAATGAACGACGAAAGCATATCCGCTTCAAATTGAAAGAAGGGGTTATGGCAACCGTTCGTTATAATGAAGGGGTGGTCGGGACGATCATTGATATTTCCCTTGGCGGTCTCGCCCTGCAATATATAAACCTTGGCAAGGAGCTTACTATATCCCAGGGGCAGAAGGTTTATCTGTGCGACAAAAAAAATCGTTTGATCGCCATTACCTGTGATATTGTCTGGGATAAAGCTATCGAAGGACATTATTCAGCATTCAAAGTGGTTGAAGTCCGTCAGAGCGGTGTCCATTTCCATGAAGTTGAGGCCAATCAGGTTTTAAATCTGGACAATTTTATAACCAACAACATTTGACCTTTCCTTTCTTATCACAATACTCCGGTCTTTCTTTTTTCCCTTGCTTTTATCTGTTAAATGCTTTAATTTGCCTTCCTTTTCATACCATGAACAAATTGCCCTGAACAGGAAAAGCACCTCATGGGCATATATGCCCTCCTGACAGGTATAAACGAGCGAATCTAAAGATAGCATTCCTTTCCTACGGTGATCCCCCGGTTCGGAGTTTTTGCTTTCCTGCCGATGGTAGCTTCAGTATTTCATGAATAATTTCCAATAGTAAATTAATTTCTTTCGAGAACTTTTTAAGCTATCTCACTTTATTAATATCCGAGTTAAGCGCTTCCCTTTTTTGGTCTCGCTAACATTTAACTCTTCCCGCTAACTTTTAATGCAAGATAAATTTATGGAACAAAATAAAATTAGGAATATCGCCATAATTGCCCATGTTGATCATGGTAAAACAACACTTGTCGACCAGTTATTCCGACAGGGCGGCATGTTCAGGGATAATCAGGAAGTCACGGAACGCCTGATGGATTCCATGGATCTGGAACGTGAACGAGGCATTACCATATCTTCAAAAAACGGCTCGTTTCGATTTCAGGATCACTGGATAAATATTATAGATACCCCCGGGCATGCGGATTTCGGCGGCCAGGTTGAGCGGGTATTGCGAATGGCTGACGGCTGCCTGCTTCTTGTTGATGCGCAGGAAGGACCGATGCCGCAAACCTATTTTGTCCTCAAAAAAGCTCTTGCCCAGTCTTTACCGATAATCGTCGTAATCAATAAGATCGATAAACCCGCAGCCCGCCCTGCATGGGTTGTGGATCAGGTCTTCGATCTTTTTGTCAAACTTAATGCACCAGATCATCTTCTTGATTTTCAAGTGGTTTATGCCTCTGCAAAAATCGGCTATGCAACCGACACTCCGGATGAGCCTGGGGTCAATATGGAACCTCTGTCAAGGAGAATCATCAGCCATATCCCTGCACCCGTCGGTGATCCCGATGCGCCGCTGCAATTCCAGGTCAACACCATCGATTATTCCCAGTATCTTGGAAAACTCGGGATCGGCAAGGTTGTCAATGGAAGATTACGTTTGAACGACAAGGTCACGGTTTCCCTTCGTGACGGGTCGCTGGTTCCTGCTAAAATCACCAAGATATTCAAATTTGAATGCGACCGCAAGGTTGCTGTTGACCAGGCCTCCACAGGTGAGATTGTCGCGGTTGCCGGCATGGAAGAAATAACTGTCGGGGTGACATTTACCGACCCCAACGATCCAAGACCGTTGCCGCTCATCGATATCGATCCACCTACCATCTCAATGAATTTCATCCCCAATGATTCGCCTTTTGCCGGCACTGAAGGAAAATTTGTTACGTCAAGGCATATCGAGGCACGTCTGCGTCGTGAAACCCTTGCAGATGTTGCATTACAAGTCGTCCCACTGACTGAAGTCACAGGTTTTGCAGTATCAGGTCGCGGCGAATTGCATCTTTCTATTCTCATCGAAAAAATGCGTCGAGAAGGCTATGAGTTTCAGGTCACACGGCCCCAGGTAATCTATAAGGTTGAAAACGGCAAAAAGTTAGAACCCTACGAAGAATTAACCATTGATGTTGAAGACCGTTACAAAGGTACGGTTATTGAAAAACTTGGTAATCTCAAAGGGCAGATGCTGGATATGACCCAAAACAACGACATGGTACGGCTCGTGTATAAGATACCGACCAGGAGTCTGCTGGGGTTCAGGACCGAGTTTCTCACCGATACCAAAGGAATGGGTATCATGAATTATGTCTTTGCAGAGTATGGAGCTTATGCCGGAGATATTATCAACCGCCAGAACGGGGCGCTGCTGGTTAAAGAAAACTGCACCACGGTTGCTTATGCCCTTTTCAACCTTCAGGAACGTGGAAGACTGTTTCTCGGACCCGGAGAAAAAGTTTATACGGGCCAGATAATCGGCGAACATTGCCGCACCGGAGACATGGTGGTTAACCCTGCCAAAGGGAAAAAACTTACCAATATGAGGGCTTCAGGTTCCGATGACGCCGTCCTTCTGACCCCGCATATAAATTTAAGTCTTGAAGACTGCCTGGCCTTTATCAACGATGATGAACTTGTGGAAGTAACCCCACAAACAATCCGCCTCAGAAAAAGATAAGTTCCGCCATCAATGTCTTTGTTTGGCCTTATGGAAGCCGATCTGGGTATTGATTGTCCTTGACACACTCTGATCATGCACCTTGTTCTGGATGCTGGCAATAAGTAATGTCAATTCTTCAATGTTCCTGTTTATCTTGTTTTTCGGTTGATCCGGAGAATGACAGCCATTGCAGTCCTTATCAAATACCGCCATCTCGCGTTTTTCACGTTCCGTATGCGATGCCATGAGTTCCCTTACATCCGGTTGCGAAGTCGTGGTGGTAAATCTTTCGTTTACCAGCACAACAAGTGAATCTTTGGCCCCGAACTTGAGGGTTACATTTGCACGATTCTCCATATGACAATTTCCACACCGTCCTTCGAAAATTCCTGCCATTACCCTTTCAAAGCGCTGGGCGTAACCGGCCAAGACCTCAATTTTTTCGTTATCAATCAGATCAGGGGCTTTTTTCTGCATTTCCTTAATGGTGTGCAACCATTCCTCGTCGGTCATACTGCGCTGAAAAATCCTTTGGGTATTATGGCATGTTGTGCAGGTTTCCTGAAATATCTGCATGGAATTTTTCTGAGTCTGGGTATGAAACCGTACCAGTTGTTCGACTTCTTCATCCAGGATCAGCCCCCGGCTGTAAGCCTGCATTTTCTTTAAGGTTTTATTCCAGGTTTTTTCATCCTTAAAAACATACATGGACCGTTCCGGTTCATGGCATGATGAACATTTCTGCACAAAAAGGGTTATTATCTGCGGATCAATTGAAGAGCCTAGCCCCAATGCTGTTCCTACAGACTTGTTTAATCCCTGTTGCACGGCAAGATTATGCTCGCGAACATGGTAGTTGATAATCAGTTCAACATCCTCATCCAGGATAGTATTGCCGGCTTTTTCCTGCATTTTCTTCACAACCGCCCTTGCCTGTTCAAGGGTCATGGCTTTTTCGACAAATCGTTTTCCCGGATGGCATTGCTGACATTTCTGTTTAAACACCTGGGATTCTTTTTTCTGGCGTAAAATATGGAATTTAACCAGTTGTTCCAGTTGGTCGCTTGAAATCTGTGAATTTTCTTTTCCCCCCATCCGCTTAATGGTTTTTATCCAGGTTTCTTCATCCTTGAAAGTGTTAAGCACTCGTCGTACACCATGACACTTCTGGCATTTATCATTGAAAAGATCAGCGCCCATAACTGATTGTTCCGACGTTTGCCCAACGTCCTTCACACCTTCCTGACAAGAGTATGAAAGAAACAATAATGACGCAACAATAGTTAAAAGAGATGCATTCTTAATTGTATGCATGAAGTAATTCCTGCTCATGATTTCTTTCCTGTGGCTCAATTTAATCCATGTATAAAACGATTTATCCTGGTTTGAACTGTATTATAAACGCATGTGCAATGAACCTGTCAATATCAAGAATAATTCGTATCGATTATTTAATTTTCCATGATCCGTAATTGCTCCTGAAAATATCCATGTTCCTGGGACGCAAAACCGTGCCAGGGATTCCCTATCTTCCCAACCCGTTTATATTTAAGGAAAATTCAGTTCAATCATTTCTGCGAAATCGCACAGATCCCTGGAGTAAAATTACTTACGCAATCTTCCGCTTGCGTTCCCAAAGATCTGTGCTAATATCCTGATAAATCAATGAATTTAGAAATTGATAATAAGCAAACAGATTTTTCCAAAAACAAGTAATTGATATCCACTTAAATTGAAATCTTATCCACTTATAAAATTAATATCATGGAGAATTTCCATTCATTGTCAAAGGTGGGCATATAAAACTTTTACGGTATTCACTTTGTGGTCCACCGATTATGCAGGGCGCCAGGTGATTAACACATGAAAATGATCAAATGGTTACCTGTTTTTGCTGTATTATCATTATGTTGCGGATGCAACGTTGTTGAGGGAGTAAGCGTCAGACTCAGGGAGAAGAGCACTATCGAGTTAGTCGTTCTTAACAATGACAGGACTCCGGCACAAGACATAACTGTTACGATTCAAGAATCCGGGCCACGACATATTGTTCCTGTTCCTTGGACAAAATCCTGGATGACTAAACAAAAACCCAGAACACACGTCTCGGACGATAACGGTATATGTCGCATTGACTTTGGAGACAGAGATCTGGATATCATTTCTGTTTCAAGCAGGGGAAAGAAAATAACTGACTATGAGGTAATTCATGACTATTGGTGGATAGACCAAGATAAAAAACAACCACCGGACAAACATCTTTCCTGGCAAAGAAGCTATAACCCGAAAACAAACCAATTATTGGGACATAAAGCAGAAATGATAATAGGAACCGAATAATTTCCCGAAGACTATTCCACTCACGATAAAACGAAATAGAGCTGACAGGATCTATTTTTTTGCCGCAAGCGAACATGCACGGTAACCAATCAAGGTCACTCAAAAGAACAATCAAGATCGCCGCAGAGTACGCAAGTTTTTACGGCTTTGGCCAAAATCTTTTATCTCGAAGCCTCCCTTACCTCAGCCAACCCTGAAACTTCACAAGTCGCGTCTCCCGACATTTAAGGGTAGAGAGTTATTCAGTGAACAAATAAAGTGACATTTCGATATTGTCATGAAAGAATCCAAACTAGTTATCAATCCCGTTTGCTTGAGATATACGCAATAAAGATGGCTAAATGACCAGGACAAATGTCATGAAAAAGATGATGTATCTATTTGATTTAGTTGCTGTTTTAATATTCAGCACTACAGCTTTTGGAGATAACGTTACCTTTCAGGTGGACCGGGAGTTTTATCCCTATTATCCTTCACTGATCAAATGGGAAAAATCAAAAGCTCCCTTTACAGCGCCCAGGGTATGCGGCGAATGTCATCCGGATCAATACGAGGAATGGCGAGGATCAATGCATGCTCTGGCCTTTCATGATCCGGTTTATCAGGGTGAATTGAATAAGGCTTTTCAGGAGGTTGGACATGGCATCAGCAGGCAATGCGAAGGCTGCCACTCCCCTGCCGGTGTTGTTACCGAGGAAATTAAAGGACCGGGTATCTCAGGTTTGAGCGAGGTTGCCCTGGCAGGTGTTTCCTGTGACATGTGTCATTCGATAAACGGCATAACCCACTGGCAAACCCCTTCCCACGAGCCTGAAAACGGATCCTTCATTATGTCCCCCGGATATGACAGTGATACCAAGGAAGGGTATACCCTTACAAAGTACAGCCCTTTTGATTCTGAAAAATTCTGCGGCATCGGCCATCATGAGTGCAGAAAAAATCCGCTTTTTCTGCAGGCGGAATTGTGCGCTTCCTGCCACCAGGTTTATCATTACGAATCGCATTTTCCTTTCGAATCGACCTATCTCGAATGGAAACACGGTCCCTATGCTCAAAAAGATATAGTCTGCCAGGATTGTCATATGGTGGAAACTGAAACATTTCTCCGTTCAGCCGACAATTTCCAAAAACCATGGCGAAACGAGTACAAACATTATTTTAATGGCGCAAACTATCTTCTCTATTTCCTGGCCGGTAAAGCAGCAGAAAAGAGTGGAGATCAGGACCTTGTTGCGAATCTTGCAAAAAAATATGAAATGGCAGTCGCCAGATTACAAGCTGCCGCCGGTCTTGAAATAACCCCGATTTATCTTGATAAGACAATTACTGAAATCAGAGTCCGTGTAAAGAATTTGCGAGCTGGTCACAATCTGCCCACTTCGCTTACCAGTATACGTCAAATGTGGCTGGAACTGATAATTACTGATCAGAATGGAAAAACGCTTCTTGAAAGCGGCATGCTTGATGATGATGGGCAATTAAGGGAAAACACGAGGATTTTTAATTCATCAGGCATGGATGATAATTTTCATTTTGCCGTTGATCCATGGATGGTGACATCTTTTTCAAGAAACGACACCATAAAACCACGAGGATACAGGGATGTGAATTATGGGGTAAGAATCACTGATGAAACGGTGGAGTTGAATGTCAAGGCAAGCTTGCGATATCGCCAGGCTGACCAGAAACTCGCCGAAAAGATCCTCGGTCATCTTCCGGAGAGTATTAACCTTGAAAAAATCTATGGCGTGACCGAAGTACCGAAACTGCCAATTGTCGATATGGTTTCAGAAGAAACGGTATTTAAGGCAAAAAACTAATGCTGGGTTATTTTAAATCGCGGCAATATGACATAAAAAGAAATCTGAAATGGTAAGAAAATTTTTTGCAGCGACGTTGCTGGTTATGCTTGTTATTATTCCGTTCATAAACTGGAGAATCGGCGCTCTGTTATGGATGTGCGCCTGGCTGGTCTATATATTTCAGAACCTTTTCACCAAAAGGAAATGGTCCATCGGCAAGAACCAGGAATCTGAAGACAGTGATCAACAAAAATAGGCGAATTTTGATGAAATGGCTGCAATGAAACTTGGAAAAACTGATTTCATAAATTTCAATTTTATTGAGGGAAAATAGGCTGTTAGCTGTTGATTGAATTTGCGCGCAAACTTTCTCCCACAATGGAAATATGGCGGATTTAAAGCTGCTCCAAGTAAGTTCAGTAAATTAACTTACGCTTACTCAAAACATCATCTAGTTCTTTTGTTCGCCTCCGGTCTTCCAAAATACGATATGCGATCAAGGCAACAATCGGACCGAGAGCGATAAACAAGAAAAACTCCCACATGACTGCGTCCTCCTGTCTTCAGCTTAGAACCAAAACAAAAAGAATGTACAGAAATAAATGTTAATTGTTTGATAAATACTATTTACTATCCTTGATTCCGATATCTGATGTTATTCGTTCTTTTATGAAGAAACCGCTGAAAGACACACGCCCCATATTTAATATTTGAAATATCAAGGATGCAAAATCAATGTCATCAAAGATAAAAACCACAATAGCCCTCTGTTGCGGCACCTTCCTGGCTATCGGTATTCTTGTTTTTTCGAAACAGGTCAACACAACGAACAGGAATAATCCCCAATTCAGTTATACCTCCACAGAAAAACAGGGCAGCCCGGTACAAATAATCACAGGGATGAAAATCGAAATTCCTTTTGAATTCGAGCTTGATGATGGGATTTCAGGTGTCACTTTTGAATTGGCAGGAATTCATGCCAATCTTAAAGGAATTACCCTTTCAGACACGACTGTGTCTGTTGTCCGACGACGAGCCAAAGCGAAAATGATTTTCCATATAGCTTCGGAAAAAGACCTTGATGCGGGCAGCCATATCCTAACGATTCTGGCGAAAGATATGGAATCCGGCGAAGTAATTCGTAAAGGGGAAATACTTGTTAATTATAATATGTTTAAGGTCATTGCAAAATGCTCTTGCTAGTTGCATTAACAGCAACGTAATCTCATGACAAACAAGGCTGAATAATTTTTCAGTTACTATTACAAATCTTTTTTTCAGTTATGAATTGAAGTGAGGAACATGGAAGGAACTTTTGATGTATGGAAATTAGTGGCAGGCCTGGGAATCTTTCTTTACGGGATATTCCAGCTTGAAGATTCGGTGAAAGCCTTATCCGGCAAAGCATTCCGCCGCCTGATCAGACTTTATACCGATGGAAAAATGCGGGCCATCGGCAGCGGCACCATTGTGACCGCAATTCTTCAAAGCAGTTCTGCGGTATCACTTATGGTTCTAGCCTTTGTCGGCGCCGGTGTTATGACCATGGAAAATGCCATCGGTGTCATAATGGGGTCGAATATCGGCTCGACTTTTACCGCCTGGATCATTGCGGCCCTCGGCTTTAAATTAAAAATTGAGAGCTTCGCCCTTCCTCTTGTCGGCGTCGGCGGCATAGGGCTTGTTTTCTTTGATAAATCATCAAAACCCTTTCATCTCTGCAGATTATTGATAGGTTTCGGATTCATGTTCCTGGGTCTGGACTACATGAAAGGCAGTGTCGAGAATTTTGCCAAAGGCTTTGATCTCAGCATTGTTCATGACTACGGACTCTGGGTTTATCTGTTGGTGGGCATTCTTATCACCGCGCTTATGCAAGCCAGCTCAGCGAGCATTGTCATAGTGCTCACCGCTCTTAACAGTCAACTGATCACTTTTGAAATGGGCCTGGCAATGGTCATCGGCGCAAATGTCGGCACGACAATCACCGTATTGCTCGGCTCAATGGGCGGCACTCAATCCAAAAAACGCGTTGGTTTCAGCCACTTGACATTCAATATCATCACAGGACTTATCGCCTTTATATTTCTTCCAGCCTTTGTCTGGTTTGTAAAACTCTTTTTTGACATTGAAAATAACAGCGTTATGGGGCTTGCTCTTTTTCATACAACATTCAACATAATCGGGGTTGTCCTCTTTTATCCTTTTGTCGGTGTCCTGGCGCGGCGGCTCATCATTCTTTTTCCTGACCATAAAGCAATCCTGACGGTTTATATAAATAATACTCCCACGGAAGTCCCAGAAGCGGCAACCACCGCAATCAGAAATGAAATCAAACATCTCTTGCAGGAATGCCAACTTTATAATCTCAGACTCCTTAACATCGATGAGAAACTGGTCTTTGACCTTAAAACCCCTTTTGAGGCCAACAAAAAAAGAAAGTTTAACCCCGATGATCTGTATGAAAATATCAAACTCCTGCATGCGGAGATCTTTTCTTTTTATGCAAGGTTACAAAATCAACAATTGGAAGAAAATGAAGTCAAGGAACTTGAACGGATTATTTTTGCTTCAAGAAACATCATGAATTCAATCAAGAATTTCAAAGGGATTCGTCATAATTTTGATGAGTTCGACAGCTCGGAAAATATTTATCTGAATGCGCAATACAAATCCTTCCGCAAACGAATACTCGAACTGTATCATGACATGAACCGCATTCTGCTCATGGAAAATAAAGAAGAGCAATACAGAAGACTGCTGACCCGATATGTGCTCATTGAGGAAGATGACAAGCGCTTCATCAAAGCAACTATGGCGGCAGTATACGAAAAGAAAATCCAGGAAATGGAGATTTCCTCTTTGTTGCTGGTGAACCGGTTATTTACCCAGACCTGCAGACTGCAGATTTTCAGCCTCAAAGATTTGCTGCTCACCTCAAATCAGGTCAACGATTTTGACCGGGCCATGGACATGAAAGAAATCATCGAGGAAGAAAAAGCCAAGGTTAAAGAAGATACGGCATAGAAAACCCGGTGCAGATCAAAGAAAGATGGCATCAAATGGTACTATTCTTTTTCCCTGACCAGTTGGAAAGGGAATTTGACAATCCATTTCCGTGAAAAGTAGACTGAAAACGCCACAAGCATTGCAATTGCTGCGATCACCGACATGATGAAATAAAAGAGGTCAATGGTATAATCATCGGCAATGTATCCACCTACTGCGGTTGCTGCGGATCCCATCCCGAAAAGCAGGAAGAAATTCACCCCGAAACCAATACCGTGGGATGCCTTTCTGGTATATTTAGCAATAAGATAATTCTGGGAAGGTTGCCAGGCATAATATATCAGGCTGAAAAATGCGCTTGAGGCAATAAGCGGATATTCGGAAAATCGGCTTATACAATAGAGAATCGGCGCAACCAGCAAAAAAATGAGTGCCGGGAAAAGTTCAGGTCTTTTGAGTTTATCGGTGATGTATCCTCCAAACCATGCGCTGAAAAATCCCAGCGACAGCACTGCGGTTGTCAGATAACCGGCAAGGATCGGGCCATGATCGTTATTGGCAATTGCGCTTATTTCCTGCTGAAAAAGTGTTGGGAAAAAGGTCAGCGATCCCCGGAAAATAAAGCCGGACAGGATGCTTCCCGCCAGGAGGGCAATCAGGGCAATGGGTAGTGAGAATGGCTGCGGCACCTGGTGTGCTTCTTGATGATCCACCGGCTGAGGGGCAGGAGAAGCTGATTCTTTTGTTTTTCCGCCAAAGATTGATGAAAGACTTAAATTCGGTTCCTGAGGTATTTCAGTTAAATAAATAATTATGAAAAACACTAAGCCGGCTAGACCAAAGGTGATATATCCCGCCCTCCAGGTTCCGGTAATCATCACGCAGGCGCTTGCAGCCAGAGGCGCCAGGAACAGACCGACATTCCCCAGAAGGCCATGAAAACCAAGCGCCCTCCCCTTTCTTTCATTAATCCGTCTGGCGATTAAAGATAATCCGGCCGGATGATGGATGCTGGCAAAAACACCTAAAAGCGCATAGGAAACTGCAAAACCAGCAATGCCGACAGAAAAACCGACAAACAGTGATGACAGTGCCATGCCGAGAATGCCGATGGAAAGCATCCTCTTTGAACCGATTTTGTCCGCCAGATATCCTGCCGGGATTGCCCCAAGGCCGTATAAGAAATAAGAAATGTTGGCGATAATCCCGAGAGTTGTGAAGTTAATCGAATGCTCACTGGCTATTGCCACAAGTAACGCGGGCAAAAGCGTCATATAGCCATGGGTTATCAGATGAGAAAAACCGGTCAACCAGGCAACGCGCTGTTCCGAAGACATTAACGCTTCTCCCAGT
The DNA here is from genome assembly GCA_018823135.1 of Pseudomonadota bacterium. Taxonomy (NCBI): domain Bacteria; kingdom Pseudomonadati; phylum Pseudomonadota; species Pseudomonadota bacterium. Next base: position 26,829 of record JAHJJF010000097.1, on the reverse strand, counting down.
GAACCCGGTCTGCCAGTACGGGTTTATACTGAATCTCAGCCACGTCATGATCTTCCTGTTTATCATAGAGAAGGTTCTCAATTTCAGTCTCCTTGATGTTGCCGAACCAGTTGTTCCGGGCATTTACCGGATAATCCTGGGCCTCGGCCACGGCAATATTATAATCCTGGTTGTCAAAGATATTATTGTTTTCAATTAACACACCGCGGGCCTGGTAGAGGTAGATTCCTCTGCCGTTTTCAGTGATGTCGTTGTGGCGGATTACTGATTCAACGTCTTCCTTGGGCCAGATTCCAAAAAACTTATTATCTCTGATTATGTTGCGAAGGATCTGCGCTTTTGAGTTACGATAACCTATCCCCCCTTTGTTTCCAGAAAGCAAACTGTCGGTAATCGTCACATCAGACATTTTCCCAAACCATGGAGCATCAGGGGTTTCTTCTTCTTTTTTGAAACTGACGGCAACGCCGTTTTTGGCAAATTCGCTGTAAGAAATCGTTACGCTTGAGCCATGGGCATGAACTCCGTTATAGGCGCAGAGAATTTTAGCGTGCTCGATTATATTACCCTCACTGCCGAGAAAATTGATTGCCCCCCAGTCTTTAGCACGCGGATTGAGTTCTGCTGAGGTAAACACCACTTTCTGCTTCAGGGTGCCGCGAGCGATGAGTTTACCTCTGACAATGAGTTCGGCTTCGGGATAATACGGTGAGTCCGGGACAAAAAGATTCTGATCGCTTTGCTCACCGATCCGTTTGAATTTGACCATGGTTCCGGGTTTGATGGTCAGGGTGATTCCCGGCGGCACATAGACATCGCCGCTGACTACGACCACCCCGCTCCAGGTGGTATCCTTTTCAAGGGTTGTTTTGCCGATTTCAATGGCTTTTTCTTGAGCACAACCGGATGATAGGAAAAAAAATAGTGCCAGAAGCAGTACGGAGGATTTTTTTGATCTGTCAGACATTATTTTTGGTATCCAATGATTTGAGTGTGTCGGGCTATTGATTACGATTTGGTATATAAATCAATCAAGTCCGGTCTGATATTCAGGGGCGATGCCATAGCCTCTTTTCCGGTTCAGGAGGCCGATGGCAAACAGCAGGCAGATACCAAAAATGATGGCGATCTGGCCTGATATCGGGGTTCCGGCAACAGTGCCGCCAAGCTGCCAGTTCTGGACTATGGCTGCACCGACCAGCATCCCCATCACTGTAACACCGGCATCATTATCACCTTGTCCGGCGGCCACCAGTTGGCGAAGAGGGCATCCCCTGATCAGTACTGAGCCGAATCCAACCATCAGCATCCCCAGGAATGCCCAGCCGTAACTTTCGTTTGAACTTGGCTGACCGTGAAGACCGAAATTGAATTGACCGGTTAAAAGGCTGGAGACAAGGGCAAAACTGAAAAAAGATGCAATGCTGATCAGCAGTCCGGTTGAACGGGGACAATTCATTATTTCACGTGGGCCCCACAGAAAGATCCGTGCAATGCCGCCGGTGATACAAAATTGGGTGTGCTGCGCAAAGCCACCGACAAGCAGACCAATACCAAGCGACAGAAGAAATGGAGCATATTGGGCAGCGGCGCCTTTGGTACTTTTGGCTATAAACGATGGATCGATGATTGCAAGCATCAGTAAAAAGAGCATGATCCCTGGAATGATAAAACCGTTTGCCCGGGGAACGGGGCTAGCCACTCCAAGTTGAAAACCGTTTTCAACGAATTCAAGACCGATATACACTCCGGCAACAAGACCCACGAATCCGACGATAGCAGAAATATCGCCTGCGGCAAGCTTGAGTACCATCTTTACCGGACAGCCGATAAAAATCGAGCACCCGATAATCAGCAGGATTCCTATTAAAAATCGCAAAAGAGGTGAACTGCCACCAATGGCATGGAACTCACGACGATAGAGAGAAAAGGCGAAGGCCCCAAGCACAAAACCCAGGATTTCAGGACGGAGATATTGCATGCGGACATCATTATGCAAGCCGATGGCGCCGGCGACATTTTCAAGAAAACACGAGGCGCAAATACCTGTATTGGCAGGATTTCCATAATAGGAAAGGGTCAGCGAGCCGATGCCGATGACCGCCCCCATTAATATGAATTTATGGACTGGTATTTTTTCCATTATTGCTAACCGCAGCTCCCGGCAATTTTTCTCTTCATGTAGTAATAAGTCTTCCGGTGTTGTTTCATATCAGGATTAGCGGCATCTTCATTCTGAATTTTATCGATTGCGGCTTTGGCTTCCTCAAGGCTCACACGAATCTTTTTTCCCTGGAAAAGAGCGGTTTTCTTGTCCAGGAAATCAGGATTGAGATCTACGCCGTTTTGAAATTCGTACATTGCTGAAATCGGTTGAAATTTCCGCATGTAAAGATCAGCAAAGAGCATATGTGGTCTACCGTCATATGGAAAATCAGCAACAAGACTTTTAATGAGTTCTTCTGCCTTATCAAGACTATTATTTATGAGGAGGTTCCCGGCGACCTTGAGTTTATTGCTGAGCTCAGGGTTGTAGAAATTTGCCAGCGCTTTCTGTTGGTCACGCGCTGCATCTGCTTTGCGTGGCGATGATATTTCCCTGGCTGTAAGAAAACCACCCCAGAGAATCAAAAAGATGATGATGATTGATGAGACCTTGTCAAGTTTATCCATGTCAATCGATCAAGTTTTCATATTTCCCTGGAGGGTCGACATCTTCGAGAAACTGGTTTCTACGGGTTCCAGGTTCGGGGACCTTGAACATCGTGATATCAATGTTTTGCAGTGTTTCTTTATCTTTTCCAGTGACTGGAACCGGAATAACTCCGCCGGCAGGTTGTCCGCTGAACGCACCGGCGTCATCCGGAGGACCACCATATGTGCCGACGGAAAGGCCGGTCTGGGGACGTCCCGGTGTGATCCTTTCTTTGGCAACAAGATAATACGATAATCCTGCTGGCAGTTTAATGCTATATTTACCCTGCTCATCAGTGGGTATGGAGATCAGGTCGGGTCGATTTGAATCAGGATTTGCCTTTATCATGACCAGTGCGCCGACAAAAGGTTTGCCCTGTTCGTCACTGACCGTGCCCTCTATGGTAAAAGAACTCTTGAATTCCTCAAATTTCTCAGGGGGCGAGACACGGATTTCCCCAAGATTATTCATCTGTCCGCCGATGATTTCAACGACCTTCATTTTATTGTCTTCGGAAACTGCAAAGTAAAACTTGTCGCCAGGTCCAGGAGGCCCGGGCCCCATACGCAAATCCCTTTCCATTGAACCGAGATAATACTTGCCACTGATAATCTGAAGGTTAAACTCGCCTTCGGGATTCACCATGTCAACCAGGTCGGGAATTCTCCGGACATTGCCGTAATTGGGCGGCGGGCCACTATTAATGTCAAAGAAGGAGACCATACCGCCGGGCAAAGGTCTCACTCCGTCAATCATCAGCCTGCCGGAAACTTCTACTAATGTCGACGGTTGAACCGACTGTTCCTGAGCGGATACCGACGCGCAGACCAACACTGACAAAAAGCATGAGAGAATGGATTGTTTCAAGGGCATGTTATTTCATTACCTAAGGAGAGGAATTCTATTGAACCATCTGAACAGTTAAAACATATTTTTTTGAAGCCGGATTCCAACAGTTCTCTTAAATTATAATAACTATTGTGCAAAAAACAAATTTCCTGCAGCAAATAACACAGGATGAAGAAAATTGTTTTTTGGTTCAAGCTACCTTTTCAGTTGGCTTTTTTCCAGGCCAAGAACAAAAAAATTATATGTATCGCTTCTTCCCATTGATCGAACAGTCCCAGGGGAAGATGCAAAATCATCCGAATCGGTTATGCCGCTGATGTAAATCTTTCCCGGAGTGTCAAAAATCACCGGGACCCGATCAATGCCTTTTCCTCCGAGAAACGTACTGTATCTTATTTCGGTTAAATAAGGGTCCAGAATGGTCAGAAAAATATCCCCGCGGCCATTGTTATATGATGAATCGTAGGCGTTTTTTGTAGCAGGAAAATTGACCGACTCGGTGTCGCCGGTCACCACAACGCTCTTCCCCCAATCCTCCAGTATCATGAGCGAAATTCCATGTCCGGAATCCCTCTGCTTGCCGCCGAGATAGGTGAAACCGGATAAGGCATGCAGGGAATCGTCAAACATTGCAACAAACCCATCACCTTCGCCGCCGTTATACGTTGTATCAAAACCGCTTTTAAATTTCGACAGGGATTCTGAACTGGTAAAACCTGTTATATAGCAATTGTTTTTATCATCGCGAACCATGCCTCGAAGCATTTCCCGGCCGGACCCTCCGAAGAGAGTTGCGGATTCAAGCTTTGAAAGCTGGCTTGTAAATTTAGCAATAAAGATATCTTCTTCTCCGGAATGTTTACGATCAAAGGCCTTATCCGAAACCGGAAAATCCTTTGACCTGGTTTCTCCGCCGGCATAAATAAAACCATCGATATCCACGGCAAGAAAAGTCGCCAAATCAGTATCACTGCCACCGATCAGGGTCGCGTAGACCATAGTCTTGAGGTCTGTATCCATCACTCCTATAAAGGCATCCCCCTTGCCGTTGAGCGTAGTGTCATACAAAGAACCCTTTGGGAAAAGCAACTGATCAGCGCCGGATATTAATGTGCTTCCGGCAAAATAGACCTGGCCGTTTCCCGGTGTTGTCACATAAAACACTTCCTCTATGTTGACAAGGCTTGATGCTTTAAGGTTCCGGAGTTCATTATCAAAACGGACGATAAATCCTTCAGACATCCCATTGAATTTCTGGTCGTAGGCGGTTTTTGTGACAGGAAAATCAGCTGATGCGGTCATGCCGGCAACATAGACATCGCCATCCTTGTCAATGGACAAGGAACGACACCAGTCGATACCCTTGCCGCCGATAAAGGTAACAGCGAGAAGATTTTTGAGGTCTTTATCGAATTTGGCAATAAAGAGATCACTTGAGCCAATATGTACTTTGGTGTTGTAGCTGTTTGGGGTTGATGGAAAATCAGCAGAAGAAGTAAGTCCGGCAATAAATATGTTTCCGGCGGAATCGCCGCTTATTCCTGAAAAGGGTATTTCCCAAAAATACATTTCCGCAGGTCCGAGCAGCACGGCGGTCAGTCTCGGATCAATCACCAACTCATGTTGCGGATCGTAATCACCCACATGAAATCCATAAGTGTTTCCGGAAATTACATACGAAATATCAACGGGGTGTTTTTTGTTGTTTAATAACTGGTAGGCAATGGGCTTTGAAAAAAGGGCGCGCGCATTATTGGAATTAATTTCAAGCTCGCCTTCTTTGTTTATACTTAAATCCGCCCCGTCAATTGTCACATTGATCGCATGCCATTGAGCTCCCGGTTGCAGGTGGAAAATCTTTTCAATTGAATCTCCGTAGGCAAGAAGCTCAAGCTGTATGCCCGGATAAATATCCTTGATAACCAGTTTTTGAAAAGAAGGTATTTCCTCATTCCAGTTTTCCGGGTCAGACCCCATATAGCTGCTGAGCTGTATGGCGGATCTATCTTGCGCAACAATGCCGACAGATACCGCCCTGTTGAAGTTTTCATGAAAAGACAAATAGTTAATCGACCCAAGTTTGTCTTTGCGCGATAAAGAGTAAGTCAAGGATCCATTATTATAAACGGCAACTGCGCCGGAAAACAATTTTGCAATATATCCAATGCCGTCGTTTTCAGGCTGGATGTTTTTTATAAACGGCAGTCTTACCTCCAGGGCTTGCTGATAATCAAGCTGCAATGAGGAATGATTTTGCGCGTTACCCTCTTGTGCAATTACAAACGAAAAGGCCAACAAAAAAGATATGATTACCGGTATACGATATGAATCATTATTCATGGATGCCTCCTCACCAATTAAAAACCATCCGCACTATATACTTGTGATCACGAAAATACAAACAATCCAAACTGTCTTTTTGCATATAAAAACACGAATTATAATGAAAAAAGCCGGAATCCTTTGGAATGACATGTATGAATTTATCGAAAAAAAAAGGCAGCGAGCTTAGAAAGCCCACCGCCCTTTTACGGTTTGATATTTTATTTGCACCCCAGCCTATTCATCGGGCAGGCAGGTGGAATTATCAACCCATTGCGCTCCATGAATGTTTGTTGTCGCGCTGTACTCATTGCTGTAAGGCGAATAAACAATATCAACATCATTAACGGCCCGGATTCTATAGGTATATTGCGTATCTGCACTAAGGCCGACCCGGTCAATATAGCTTGTAACATCCTGGCCAGCTGTGCCGATCTCCTTGAACACACCGTTAAACAGCTTTCGTTCAATTAAATAACCTGTTTCACCTTCCACATTGCTGTCCCAGCTCAAAAGCATCTTTTTCGAACCGTCAGGGCTGGCAAAAAGGTTTGCAGGAGCGGCGAGGTTGGTCAATTCACTCGAAGACGGCAACTGAACATTATCCCAGGCATTCCATTCCGAACATCCGCCCGGATGGGTTTTAAACGGCCGGACCCGGTAATAATAGGTGCTGAGTGGATCAAGGGCATCTGTATCGGAATAGGTGAGGTTCGGCATCGCATTATTATTCATTTTGAAATTATCGATAGCCGTGGTCATGGAGATAATTCCATCTCTTTTTGCATACTGATGTATTTCAAATGCATTGGCGACATCGCCTTCATTGGCATCGGTTCGGGTCATCAGCAGGTACCAGGCATTATCCTTCCAGACATAGAGAGAAAGGTTCGTGCCCTGGCGGGTCATTCTGAATTTTCCCGAAGTAAACCGTGTAGCCTCCGCTCCGTCATGATCAATCCCGTTGGTGTTAATTCTCCACCAGAAAAACCCGCCGGTGTTGAAATCAACCGCACGATCTATAATTATATAGTCGCCGGAAACAAAATGAACGTATAAACGGAGAGGATATTGGGTGGTGGATGAATTTTCAGGATGATGGAGCTGCTTGATCTCATCTGCGGTGAGATTTCTATTGAAAACCTTAACATCATCAACCTGGCCTTTGAAATTGCCGTATGCATTGGCAGCTATTCTCTGAGGCGCATACAAAGGGGATTTTGTGGATTGCAGGCCGGTTCTCACCAGATTGCCATCAAGGTAAATTGACGGTATGCGGTTTGCCACAACAATTGCGATATGGTGCCAATCCGTACCGAGAGCGCCGCTGTACACAGCCAGTGGCGGCAGATACCCGGAACCATGGGCATATACGGATATACCATCGATACCCACGGAAACCCCCAGGCCAGCACCTGTGGCATAAAACTGGGCATCAAAGAGATACTTCTGCCCGGCGGTGCCCAGGGTCCCGGTATTACTCTGCGGATCGTCAATCTGATGCCCCTCGGTTGCCTTGACCCAGGCGGCAATGGTGAAATTAGTCTGGGGAGTGCCTCCTGCATAATTCCACGATATATTGTTTGATCCATTAAATGATGCGGCTTTGCCGGTTCCGTCATAACCGCCGGCAACCTGGGTTGCACCAGCATTGGCAGTTCCTTGATTGCCGGTATGCGAACTGTCTTTCACATCTCCTGCAGCCGCCCAGACTGCATCGTCCATATTAAAATGGACTATCTGGCCGTCTGTTATGTAGGAGTAGGCAACATCAAGCATTTCCCAGTCAAAACTCACGTCAATATCATAGATTCCCAGATACCAGGGATAATCCATTCCCATGAATGTTTGATTATAGCCGGTCAGGTTGGTGTATCCATCATTGTTATCAGTGGAGGTGGCCTTCATGATAATCCGCTGGTCTTTATGTTCCATGGATACCAATCCGGAGATGTCGTTACGCTGCGTCTTGGGCAGAGTAATCGCGGTCCAGGGAGTTGGAGGAACGGCATTTTCCACCGGCAGCAGAATATATCCATTCCAGAAATTAGCATCGACAGTGTCAAAGGTATCAAAGTAATTTGAATAGGAATTTACCGAGGTATAATTGCCGGTAGCAGCATCACAATCCTCGTCAACCGTTACCTTGCATCGTTCAATGTAAAATCCGGATTCATCCGAGTTGGTGTCCGACCAGCGAAGATCTATGCGCCGCTGATTAAAATTTGGATCATAGACCTCGACAAGAGAAAGGTTTGCCGGGACGATTTCATCATTAGTCTGAATGCCGGCAGGATCGCTGTCCGTATTCCAATGACCGCTTCTGACCGCCCTGATGATATAGGTATAGGTGTGACCTGGGCAGACTCCGGGGTCGCGGTTAAAGAGCCTTTCTTTTGACGGCTTATGAACACTTCCTGAATAGGTTATTACAGGACTTGCACCAAAAGGCTGGCCCGGATCATCTATACCTGTACATGTCACTTGATCCCCTTCACAACGCCAGATCTGGAAGATATCCTCGGTTGTTGTGGTATCATCCCAGGCAAGATCGATAGTCGTGGTATCAAACAGGGTAAGTTGCGGTGTCCCCGGTTTCGGTATCGTGGTGGTAATGCTCACCGTTGGATCGGTGGGTTCTGATTCCCAGTCACAGAATACCGATTTTGCAGCGGTCACCCGGTAACAATAGGTCGTGTTGTAAATGAGACCGTAGGTCGCATCGATATCAGTTCCCTTATCCAGATAAACATGCAGGTCATTATCAACACCGGTGCCGGGCACCGTACCGATGGGATTAACCGTGAAATTCTGGCAGTTCTCATCGCCCCGGTAGATATTGAAATGGGTTTCATCCGGATTTGTATCTCGCCAGGAAACCAGAATCTGGCCTTCGGAAAAGAGTCTGGAATCAGGCTCGGCAAGAATCGTTGGAATCTTCCAGCGCGGTGTATGGTTGGACAATGAATTACTGTATTCAGGGCCCCAGGCGCTATGCGGCGCAGCCTCGTCTTCACCGAAGGTGACGTCGGGTTCAGTTGGGGCATAGGAACGAACTTTTACATTGGTATAACTGCAACGTTGACTGTAGGAAGCATCATTTGAGCCCAGAATTATCGTGCCGTGGGTATATGACAAAGGTGAATAACTGGTCCCGAAATTGACTTTATTCAAATAGTTGTCAAAAAGAAATTCCCAATCACTGTTTATTCCGTCGCCATCCGTATCGTATACTTTAATAATCCATCGATAAAATACATCTCTCGCATCTGATATTGCTGCCGTAGCGGTTGAATCCTTCGCTGTTATTCTGGTATTGGCAGAATCATAATCGTATCTTCTGAGATTATGCTGGATTAACGATCTCTCTGAGCCGTTACCGGTTTGGTTGAATACGATATTACAGCCGTAGGAATACGCGCTTCTTCGGGCAACATTTGCCTCCAGCACATACCCCTCAGCGTTTTGCAGGTCCTGATTTATCAGCCCGGTCTGTTCGATATTGGCGTTATAGTATTTGAAAAACGTGCTGGGATTGCTTGATCCATTTGCTGCGGATGGATTACCGTAATACATGCTGATTTCGTTATTCTGTCCCGTTTTGAGCCAGACAACAGCATAATTTCCCGACACCGTGCTTTCCGTCCAGTGAGGAATCTGCGCATGGGCGATTTCATCATAGAAGCGCAGATCATTAAAATCCGTGCGCATTGTTTCATCATAGTAAACCACCAGACGGGTGTGGTGATTCGACACAAATGGCCGAGCAGAGTTATTGAACAGCAATTGCCTGCGATGTTTCCAGCCGCCGCCGAACAGCGTTCCTGTGGTGTCGGCGCTGAATGAACCGACAACATATTGATAGGTTTTATCAGAACAGGCGGTGGTATCCACCCAGGAATTGATATTCGATCCGGAAAAACCTGCCGTTGCGGTGATATTCTGGTAATCGGCATTCGTGGCCGGATTATCATTGACGCAATTGCTCGAGCCGTTATCAAGACATCTGAAAAACCGGTATCCGGATTCCGCTTCCGTGCCCTGTCCTTCGGTCCAGTCAAGACGCATATCCGTGGTGCTTAAAGGCACGGGGGCAACACTGTTCAAGACCGGCGGATTCAAGATGGTATCAACACACATCTGATTGCTGTATCCATCAGCAGGATCGGTATGCCAGCCGCAATAAGCGCTCTTTACCGCCCGGACCCGATAACAGTAATTGGTGTTGGGTTCAATAGATATATCCGTATAGTAAAACCTGTTTGCCTGGGTCGGGATTATCTGACAGTTGCTATTAACGCCGATACAGCGTTCGATCTGGAAACCGGTTTCATCAGACACCAGATCATTCCATTGCCATTGCAGATTGACCCTTGATTCAGATTTCCTTCTTACAGCTTCGACAAAGAATGGAGTTCCGAAGCTGATCGATGGTTCGGTGGCCGCATATTTACGGACAAGCACCCAATCGACACGCCCATCCATGGCCTGATTGTAATTAGCATTATCATGACGCGGACCGATTTTGATATAATATGTGCCTGAGAATGTATAATTATTATAATATGCCGACCAGTTTGCCGATGTTGTCGTGACATATTCCGTCGTTGCGGTCCAGTCGGTTGCAGAACTCAGCACCAGACTGTTCACATGGTATTCGCTTAACGGTTTGTTCTGTCCCATATCCAGAGACTGCCCGAAATTTCTTACATACTGTCTGCCTCCACCAGTGCCGTTTTGATCCAGAATGCTTGCGCCATTACCGGTGGATTGCCACCACATGACCGGCGACCAGCCATTTGCCGGCGCAGTCAAGGTCCGGGTCTTTGCCGAAACAACCAACGGCAGGTTCGCGGCAGTATATGCCGCACTCTGGATATAATTGGCGCTGGTGCTTCCTGTTACCCGATTCATCCGCAGTTCACCATCATCAATACTTTCAGAAATCGAGGTGCCAAGAACCTGCGTCGGCCATTTGGCATTATCAATGACCCCATCGTCAAAATCGTCAAAAAACAGAAAGATATTCCCAGGATTGGTGGTGCTGGTGCTCACCGCATTGGGATTGCCGTAATACATATATATCCGGTCTTTTGAGGCCCCGGTCTTGATCCAGAAGGTGGCGCTGCTGCCATCGGTTTTCTTTTCCAGCCAGTATTCGATGTCATGACCGGTGGTCTCCGTATTATTATCAAACTGATAGAACCGGACATCACTGAAATCAGCGCGCATGCCGGTAGCATGCTGCACAACGATCTTTGTCTGGAAATCAGTCCTGAAATTGGAGATGGTCAACAATTTGCGCCACTCCCAGACTTCGCCACCGGCCCCGGCAAATGCTACTTCCGGAGAATACAGGAGTGGCTCAATAACATCAGGGGTTTGCGCCGGCGGAAGATCAAGCTCCGTGGAGGTCAATGTCAACGGTTCCCAGAGATCAGGTGCTACTTCCTCTACTCCAACTCCCACGGTGGGTTCGGTTACAAGATAATTTCGAACTCTCACCCAGTCAGTCTGTGACTGATCACGTAGTAAAGGATGCAGAGTGTCGGTGGAAGTTGGGATATTGGTAGTATATTCACCGATCAGGGTTGTATCCTGATAATATTTAACTGATGCCGGGGTCCAGACGAGCTTATACGTATGCCATGAGGTATCAAAAGCGCCTCGATTGGTTTCAGTTCTTGTGCCGCCGTTATTGATATCGGTATACATGGTGGGGCCGCTGTAAAGTTGAAATCCAATATAATTGATGGAATTGAGATTGAATGTTGTTCTTGTGTCGGTTATTCCGAACCGATTATGGGTGGTGGTAGCTGAAGATTTATTACGGAATTCTGTAATAGTATTAATCGGCACGTTATAATTACTCGCATATATATAATCTTCAGAGGATGCCTGGCTGTTTGTCTGGTAATCAAGGGTCACAACGCCGCCGGATACTGTTTCACCTGCATGCCCCGGCCATTTTGACACATCAAGGGCCGTGCCGTCAAAATTATCAAAAAACAGAAATGTTCCAGGTCCGCTACTTTCACTTGTAGCACCGGGGTTATCGTAATAGAGGCTGATGGTGTTGTTAACCCCGGGTTTGAACCAGACCACTGCGGTATTGCCGCTTATGCTTTCTATCCAGTATGGAATTTTCGTACCTGTTGTCTCATCATAGAACCGTATATCACCAAAATCCGTCCGTATATAATCATCGCGGGTTATTATTACTTTTGTCGCGTGATTTGCCGCGAAATTCTGGAATGTGAGAGGTTTTTTCCGTCTCCACTCCCCGGCGCCGGTATTATCGAACTTGTCCGCCATTTCAAAAGATTCATAGATCAGCCTCAATCGATAATTGTACTGAGTGTTCTTGCAAACCTGGGAATCGTTAAAACTTCCAACGTCTCCTTCAAGGCTGGCGACAAAATTCCAGACAGATGAATTATATACTTCCCTCTCAAGGACATATCCGGAATTTGAACCGGCCTTATCATCCCATTGCAGATTGATCTGCGTCGTGTTCGGCACGGTGAATCTGAAATTAATCGGCGCGGGTGGCTCATCGGTTTTTGCCGTCATCTTGGCACTGTATGCCGTAGGCCAGTCATCCGTACATGTTTCAAGATGAGTGGCAACCTTGTTTGCCCTTATCTGGTAAGTATAAGGTGTTGACAGCTCAAGACCTGTATGCACATATCGCGTGCCAACGCCTTTATTCATATGATCAAGGATTTCAGCAGAGGAAAGTGCCCGATTATAAATCGCAACATCATCTATAAGCCCTTCAAAATTCTCACCAATGGTCAGCCGATATCCTTCACTGGACCCCATAGGTATTGTCGCTGCAAGAGAACCCTCCAAGACCCCATTGATATACAATTTCAGGGTGGTGCCGTCAAAGGTTCCTGCATAGTGATACCAGGTGTTTGCCATGAAAACTGTAGTTGAAGATACACCTAGACAGCTGCCCTCCCAACAATACTGGACATTAATCTTGCCGTTGGATTTGCTGAAATGGCTTCCGTAACCGCCATGTAGATAATTCCGTTTAAATATAAACAGCGGATAAAGGTCGATCATATTTTGAACATTAACCGAAGGTCTGAACCAGCCTTCCAGTGTAAAGGCGTTATCTTTATACAGTTTCAGCCCTTGTGGAGTGCCAAGAGATACATAACCGGTACTGTCAAAGGCCGCAGCACTGCCGAATTTTCCACCACCGTTAAAAGGAACCGAATTCTCCGCTGATCCATGATAGGTATTGTTTTCACTGTTGGTAAAATCATTATCGAATTTCAAATGCACCAGCGGCGAACTGCCAATTGTCGCCAGATAGGTGAAATCACCCTGGTTCTGGCATTCAAGCGTGGCAATATCACCCTGGCAGTATTGAATATCAAAGCCGGATTCCGCAAGATTGGCATCGGAAACAGTAAGCTCCATTTCCGATTCGGAAATGGCGTTGCCGTCAAGGAGACTCGGAGTAACCTTGCTGCCAGCCACAACAGTCATAATCGGGCTATATGCAGTATCCCATTCATGGGGCATGACAAAGCACGGATCATCCGGCATATCTGCTAAAACAACATCAGACTTATAGAGACCATAATTGGTAAGACTGACATCGTAAATCATGAGAAAACTGGTGTATTGCAACAGGCTGATTTTCAAGGGGGTATTTGAAATCTTTGGTGCAAAACTGCCGGTTGTATCCTTGAGCAGGGTCCAGTCTGCATAATATTTTGACGTTCCTTCACCACCCTTTAAGTAATACGTTGCCCCACCGTTCTTATTTGCAGTGATTTTAAAGTCGTACTCAACACCAAAAGTTGAATCCACCGAAATTGCAGGGGTAAGGCTGTATGAGCCAGTCCCTTCACGTATTGCCGTGGCAGCCCCAAACCCCATATATACTCCATGGGCAAAGGCATCTGTATTGGTTGTCGCTCCCTGGTTTTTCTGAAAGCCGAAATACCATTCGCCACCACCTCGGTAATACATCCGGACATACATTGTCAGGTCTTGTACATTCCTGGCGAAAGTCTGTTTTGAAACAAGTGCTTCCCAGCTGACATTCACTTTTTGAAAATAGAGTCCATTATCCTGCCAGACCTCTCCATAATCTGACCCGCTTCGTGCGATATCCCAGATGTTGGTGGTGTCTTCGGTACTCCCGGGAAAATCATGATAAAACGTAAAATACCTGGCAATAAAAACCTGTTTATCAACAGCTATGGCGCTGGCATTACCGTAATACATGTAAATATCATTGCCGTTGGCCGGGGTTTTCAGAAGCACTTTTGCGTATGAATTGTTGACCTTCTTGATCAGCATGTACGGAATAACCTCACCGTTCCTGCCGGTAGAATTATAATCGTTGAACTTATAGAATCGCAGATCATCGAAATCCGCCTGCATGCCAGTGAGATAATTGATCTTTACCTCAACAAGGCTCTCCGGCTGGAACTGCGAAATGGTCATCTGTTTGCGTTTGGTCCAACAGCCGCCCATGCCGTTTTCAAAATCCTGGTCCACTCCCTTTACACGATATTTGTACGTCTCGGCAGGGCAAAGGGTTGTGTCGTCATAATAGAAATTCGCCTGCAGGGTGTCATCGATTGCATCCACCCCGTAAATTTGAGCAAAATTAACGCAGGAAGCACCGGTGCACCGTTCCACAAACATGGTGGTTTCTTTGGTCCGGATATCATTCCAGTGCAGATAGCTTCGAGTGGTATTGACTGTTTGCGTATCAAGGGTAATTGAACCGGCAATATTGGTTGTAATGGTAAATGGATTTGAAAAACCGGTTGACCAGTTGCAGGTTGAGCTCTTGTAGGCCTGAACCTGATAGGTATAGCTTTCATTGGGCGTGCGCCGGATGTCATTGAATGTTACAACACCGGTGCCCGGATGTGCCGGGACAAGAATAAACGGATCAGATGCAGAGAATGTACACCCGACGCCGGTACAGCGCTGGAATTTAAACCCTGTTTCATCAATGGAATTATCCGTCCAGGTGAGTCGGATTTCCTCTTCATTGACATAGGATGCAGAAAGACCTGTTGGATTGTTTATAGTATTCGTTGCATCGGAATCATAAGGCTCAGTGTAAGCAGAACCTGAGAGCCAGCTTGGATCTGACGGACGAATTGCCTTTACCCTGTAGGTATATTCAGTATTATTGCAAACCGTTGTGTCAGAGTAGGTTTCAGCTTCCATGGCCAGGGTGACACCCACCCCTGAAACACCAAAAACAGGATCAAGAACAAAAGCTGCTGGTGTGCAAACAGCCAGTCCGCCCACACAGCGTTCTAAAATAAAACCTTCTTCGAATTCAGTATTATCATTCCAGGTAATGTCAATCCGGGAAGTCCTGTCCACAGCATTGGTGGTTACCGAGATATTGGTGGGCGCATTAGGAACTCCCGGTGTGAAAATATCAGCTGATTCATCGCCCGCTGTACCGCCGAGATCCGGATCAGTTTCCCAGCCGGTGGGACATTCAGGGGAACCGGCGGCGATTTTATACGCCATTACTTCATAATTGTAATGGGCATTGGGATTTAAGGGAAAATCTGAATAAAAGGTCGGAATCGCAGGAAGTCCGTTGGCGTAAGAGTTCTGGACTTCCGCCAGGGTTATGGCGTGATCGTAGATAGTCAATTGATTGATAGCGCCCTTGAAATCACCCCAGTTGCTGCCGTCAGGTCTTGCCATACCGATGGTCAGAGGCGACGTGTCACTGGAGGTCAAATAGCCGCCGCCGGTATTCCATTGACCAAGAAGAGCGCCCTGAAAATAGAGCTTTGTCTCATTGCCGTCAGCCGCATCCTTATCATAGGTAAGAACCAGATGATACCAGGTGTCCGGTTCAAGGGTAATGCCGGTGTCAGCGGCTGTACCGCTTTCCACTCTGACGTTGAAATTGCGTTCCTGTTCCGTATCAAGATAGAATTCAATACTGTTGCCCTGAATGCCGATTTCAAGATTATCGTTGGCAGCATCAGAAGACTGGGCGATCAGGACATTGTTAACCAGATGATTGGTGGCGCTGCCCATCTCCCCGGTTTTCTTGAACCAGATTTCCACGGAAAGTGCGGCCGGCGCATCAAGTGCATCAATATCTCCCAATGACACATAATCATCAACACCGTCAAAGAAACCGCCGCTGGCATTGCCGTAAGCCGTGCCATGGTGATTATTGCCGGAACTATCCACCACCATATCCGCCACGCCGGGAGACCAGGATTCATTCATCTTCATGTGGACAATACTGCCGGCAGGAATATTTGAACCGGTGAGATCCACAGGCAGCAAAGCGCCGTCCTGATCAGGATCGCAACCCAGGCCCAGGCAACGATAGATTTTAAAACTGGTTTCATCGGTATTAGTGTCTGTCCAGGTAAGATCGATCCGGCCTTCACTCTGGGCGATGGCCGACACTACCGTCGGTGTGGCAAAAGGCGTGGCCTGAACATCGACGAGATAGACGAAATAGGAGGTCCAGAAGCCGTTGAGAGCGCCTTGAATTCTATAGGTATAAGTTTTTCCGGAGCAAGCCGTTGGGTCGGTATAGGTATGGGTTCCAGGAGGCAGGGAATCGATTAATACCTCATAACGCGCATCCACCGGCGAATCATCGTCCGGGGCCGGATCCAGACAATTATAAAGCGATTGATCACAACGTTGCACCGCATAGGAGTCTTCATCTGCGATAGTATCGATCCAGGTCAGCGTGACCGTTGTAGAATCATCGATGGAGGCCGACAAGGCATCCGGAGCAGGTGGATGCACAGTATCAATTGTCCGGTAAATCCAGCGTGACATCTCGCCGTTATCACAGACTGTCTGAATTCGATAACAATAGGTATCTTCAATAGTCAGCCCGGTATCCCGATAAGAGGTTTGGGCCAAAGGAATTGTGTCGCCGGAAACCAGTGTCCAGGCGCCGCCCAGTTTTGCAGTATTGCAGTCAACATTCTGCCGTTCGAGATTGTATCCGTCACCAATACCGTCTTCCAGAGTGTTATTGGCCCAGTTCAAATCTACGTAGGTATAATAGGCAGTTAAGGTGAACGGCGCCGGCGCTTGTAATATTTCGCCGATAAATTCTATCGCAACATAATCATAATTGCTGCCGTTATGGGTGTATCCGGCCACATATGCATTGCCAACCCGGCTCACCGCAACACTCTTGGCGCCGTCATCATTACTGGAAAGGCCATCATAAATAGTTCCGCCCTTCCATTCTCCGACGTAATCATAAATCACCGCGAGAATATCACTGGAGCCGCTGTCGTTGGTATTTCCTCCTAGATAGACATTCCCGGAAACATCCATTTTCATGGAAACAACGCTGTCATTTGTTGCCTGACGGTCAAGAATGCGGGGAATATTCCAGACATTATTGCCGTCCAGATCATAGCGCATGACAAAAAAATCATTATTCCCGGCACCTATGAATGTCGTGCCACCCACCACCACTTCCTCAACTTCATCACTGATGTCAACTGCAACACCGACACCAAAATCATCGCCTGCCCCCGACCCGGTGTAAGGCCTGGCCCATATTTCGTCCCCTTGAACCAGACCGGCGCCGCAATTATTTTCCGGATCGCTGTTGCCGCAGTATTTCGTCAGAAAAATATCTTCGCCCTGACTCTCGGTACTGACATATCCGGTGACATACACGTTATTAAGCGTATCAACCGCAATGTCGGCGCCCTCATCGTCGCCAAACGCAGAATCATAGACAACCGACCACATGGGGGTGCCGTCAACACCGCTGTATTTTCGAACAACGATATCAAAATCAGTGTTGCCGTGGGTTGCGGCATGGGCGTGCTTTGCGCGTCCGGCAATCAGAATATCACCATTATAGTCAAAAACAACCGCAACGGGCTTGTCGTCAAGTCCGGCAACGTCCCAGACCTGAAGCGCGTATTCAGGGTGGTCAACAGTTGCCCAGGCGCGAGTGCCGTTGGCAAGATACTTAATCAGGAAAATATCATCATTTACGCTTGCATTCCGTCCATAACCGATAATCACGATATTGTCCGAAGCGTCTTTTGCCTTGGCAATTGCAGTTACTCGATCATCTTTGTTGCCCGGTCCGTCATACGCATCTTTCCATTTCGGTTTGTTGCCGGAATCAACAGCCCTTGGCGGGACCGAATTATTAAAATTGGAATAATATTTAACCGTATAAAAATCAAAGGTGTTTGAAGGACCGGAACCGCTCAGTGAAGAATATCCGGAAACCACGGGATTATTATTGGAATCAATAATGATGCTTTGTGCTTCATCAGATTCATTGAATGCATCATCATAGCGATGGGTCCAGATCTCCGAGGCGTTGGTATAATTAAGCCGGGCGGTAAAATAATCGAATGTGCCTGAGGTGGAATAACTGTAGCCGGTGATAACCGGATTAAGATCAGGCCCAACCGCGATGGCATTTGCTTTATCTTCACCAGGACCGATATATTTGTAAATCCATACTGGATCATCATTCTTAATATTTGTGGTCAGAATTCCCGCTTCATTTGAAAAATGAGAATAATTAAGAATATCATAAGGCTCCTCAAGATCGTCGGGGTCATAACCGAATGCGCGAACCTGATAGCAATATTTTTTATCTGCTTCCAGGGCTGGAGAGATTGACGGGGAGTCATCAAAATATGATACGCCCTGCCCGACCGTTGCATGAGGATTTTCCGGATATAACGGATCCAGGCATAATTTTCTGAAAACCTGAAATCCGTCCTCATTTGTCGAGTTGATATCCCATTGAACTTTCACGTCGGTATCGGATTGACCAATGAGGCTCAGCCTTAAACTGGTTGGGGTGTTTATTACTCCGGGATCATATTGAATAGCCTGAAAATCAAAATTACTGGGATCGAGGATATAATAGGAAACTCCCGCGGCAACCGGATCGCCATTGGGAAAAGGAGTAACCAGAGTTAAGGTGTTACTGGTGTTGCTTTGAATCTGGCGGCTTAGTCCGTTATGAGTGCCACTGGTAATATAAACGTAATAACCGGCAAATAAATTATTCGGCCAGTTATAATCGGTATCAATAATTATCCTGTCCGTGCTGCCGGCTGAGGCGTTGTCAGCCTTAAAAAAAATATAATAGGTGTCTCCAGTCACAACCGGAGACGGAAGCACCGTAGCAACCGTTAAAGAAGTTTGGGTGTTGCTTGCAATTTGCCGACTGACTCCAATATTAGTTCCGCTGGTGACTTTGACAGACAATCCTGCCCACTGGTTTACTGACCAGTTTTTTGTCGAATCTTCAATTACCGTGGTTGATCCTGATGCATTTGAAGCCAGACCATCTGTAAAAGACGGGCTTTTATTTGACCAGCCCGCCACATAAAATTTCCCTGATTCAGACAACCCCAGTCCTACGGATTTATCATCAGCATTTGCCGGGCCATCGAACATTTTTGTCCAGATTTCATTGCCGTTAACCAGATCATATTTTATTGTAAGAAAATCATAGTTAGAAGCAGCATTCATCATGTAGCCGGTGACATACACCGAGTTATCATCAATAACCATGGCAGGCGCTGTATCTGCGCTGCCGTTGCCCGAGTCAAAAATCATTTCTTCGGGCCAGGCACGTTGGCCTCTCAGAGAATTGCTGGAATCACCGTAATATTTAGCCGTGAAAAAATCGGTCGCTCCTTCCAGTGTCCATGTTGTGCCGGTAATATAGACATTATTTGCCGAGTCAATGATTATATCATTGGGTTTGTCAGCCCCGCCAGAAAACATGCTGTCATAGCCTGTTGTCCAGTCAATCGGCGGCGGGTCGATTTCCCCGAGATATTTTATGGTGAACATCTCATCATCGGTCCCATTGCTTATATGACCGGTGACAATTACATCATTCTCCGTATCAATTTTCACAACCAGGGCATGATCGTCTCCAGACCCGCCGTCATGCAGTTTAGCCCAGAGCACTTTAAGTTCAGAATCATATTTAACAGTAAGATAGTCGAAATCAGTAGTAACGATATCCGGATCATTATCGGATATGCCGGTTGCCGCAATATAGATTGGTTCTCCGGCAGAGACCGCAATTGAGTTGATCCGATCATGGTCGTTGGCTGTGTTATTGTTATATGGTCGTATAAATGATGGTTTGTTACCAATTGGCCCGTCTTTACTGTATTTAATTACCAGAAAATCATCATTGCCGGTGAGTCCGTGAGTATAGCCGCCGACATATATATTGTTATTGACATCTACTGCCACTTGAACAGGATAATCATTGCCATTTGTTGAGTAATTATAGGTATGTTGCCAGATCACCTGCCCAGGTTGCTTTCCCTTGCAGAATGTGACCGGATCAATACTGTTTCCACAGTATTTAATCGTCTGAAAATCAAAGTTTGTGCCGTTATATGCAGCGCCGACGACAATAATATTATGCTGGTGATCAATAACTACATCCACGGCATAATCGTCTCCGCCGGTCAAATCAAACGTGGCGGGCGCAGACCAGGCAAGACCTTCCAGACCGGTGGTATCCGGATTGACTTTAATTGTGAAAAAATCTTGATTATCAGCAGGCGTGGGTTGTGTGTAGCCGGTTATAACCATGGAACCGTCGGTGTCAACAGCCACGGCAACAGCTTCCTGTTTGCCGGATAAAAGATAAGAGAATCGATTGAGAACCTCACCGCCTTCACCTGAAGCATTCTGGAAACATCCCAGGAGAAGAACGAGGATAATTGCCGAAAAATACCGGCTCATGCGACGGGTGAAACATCGCCCAACTACACAAAACAATTTCCCGATCACAGGTAACCTGCTGATGAAGCGTTTTTTTGAACTCATCGAATACATCCCATTCATTATTGTTTTACCGGCGGCAAATAGAGTAAAAGTCTCTTTAGCTTCAGCCATCAGGGCGAAGACCATATGGTCACGTTGTTCCAGAGCTGTTTCTCCCTGAAATTTTTTGGAGGGCTATCGTAATCCCAGTCATCTGACTTCGGTTCTTCAATACCGGGATTCTGATATATATCAGCCTCGGCATGACACTTCAGGGCGTAATAATGTGATTGGTTGTTGCCAAAAAGTGCGGCGACGGGAAATCCATAAGACCGCATCGTATCCCTGCCGCCAGTGTAACCTTTAGTGAATTGCGGCAGCCCTCCTGTTTGAATCCCGCCACGATGCTGAAAATCAAGACAGTTGGTCTGCATCAGTCTCGGCAGGCCCGAGGCATGAGGCTGGTGGCACTTGGAACATGAGAAGTAATGCTCATTCATATTGCCCCCCCAGCCTTTCACCGCCTCGTGGATTCGTTCAACTGACCGGAATTCATCGGTGTTATAGATGTCTTCCTCAACCGCCGGATTGGTCAGATTCTCTTTTGGATGGCACCTGAGACATAGCCCGGCAAACTGAGAATCATCCTCCTTGATTTGAGTGGCGTTGGTGGGATCGTTAAAAAGGGTGCGATCAAGGTTGTAGCGATTTTCAGGAATCCCATCGTCGTCCGGCACAAATCCTCTCCTGTAGACATCGAAATGTTGACTGTAATACGGTGCCGGATAGCCCCAGGTCTTGTAAGTAGGATCTCCTGTATTTTTCGGTTTATAAAACCGCGGTCCATAGGGATCAGGTGCTGGATGATCTTCCCGATACGGCGAAGTAAGCCAGGTTCCCTTGAGCAATGGCACAGCATATTTCATGTTATCGCCCAGGGTCGGACTGACGCCATGGGGATCATGGCAAGGTGTGCAGAGCCCATTGATCCTGCCAAGTGTGGGTATATCATTGGCACTTGGATCAGCAGGATTAAAATTTGAAGAGAGCGGATTATTGTGCGATGCATTCATGTGGCCGCCCAGGGTACGTTTGGCATCTCTATAGGCAAAAGACACATTTGAATCCGCTAGATAGGTTGAAGCCTGGTTCCGGCTTATTGCCGTGCCGGAATTGAGCTTGCCTGGATAGGATCCTTCAAATCGATTATTGTCCTTATAGCCGACAATCGGCGCTAATGCCCCGAATGTAGTTCCGTATCCCCATGGCGGGATGTCTCCATTTTCATTTTCAATATTGGCAAGCTGCGACTCATGGCAGTCAAAGCATTGCCCGGCGCCGGCATTATAAAATCTAACCGAAGCTTCATCGTCCCAGGCGGAAGCGGCATAAGTTGTTTGATACCCTCCCTTGTTCTGCGTGGTTTCCTTTAAGTTTGCGCCGTTGTTGAGACCCTTGAGAGAAGTATAACTGGAAGTCGTCCCTATGACATTTGAACCATGGGAATTATGACAATCAAAACACTGAACGTCATAGGCTCCCGGCCGTGAATTATCGATGTTGAAATCCACGCCGTCAATGGCATTGAAGCCCCCGGCATTATTCACCGCATTGCCGTGTGCTGAAAAGGCTTTAACCAGATCTTTTTTTGCAGCATTGGGCAGATATGCATACTTACCCCATTTTGCAGTTCCCTTTTCTGAATATTTTTCATCAATACTGTATCCATCCCAGGCGTATTGACTGGGAGTCTTGCAGTCATCGATAAATACTTCATCATTTTCGCTGTTTTGCTCACTGTGGCAACTGATGCAATGAGGCGTGATTTTTGTAATCTCCTTTCTTTCAGCTTGAAGTACGACTGCCGGGTCAGGATCGTTGATTTTGAGATTCGTTGCCCTGAACGTTGTAACGGTTTCAAGTCCGGGAGTAGTAATATACTCGGTTGGTCTCTCACCCACTGTCGGCGAATCACCTTCCTGCCAGATGACCAGGTCAACAGGATCATTTACCACGGTTTCATGGGTTACGTAGTTATAGCCGGTATGATGTTCAAGATTGATTAATCCGAATTCGGTTGCTTCCCAGTGACATTGATAACAATCGGTGTTTCTGATGCTTTCGTCTTCTCTTTGGACATGATGCGAATTGGACCTGAATTGTCCCATGATATTCATCCGGGTCTTGATCGTACCGTCATGACATTTGGTGCAATCCCTGGGCAGACCGAAAGCGGTATGTCTTGGAACAGGTTTAGACGAATGACAGGTATGGCAGGTATTCTTCTCGCCGTTCTTATCCTTCCCTGCATGACTGTCGGTGAACCTGTGCTCATGACACTGGGTACATCTTTTCCCTGGATTATGATTACTTCCACCGCTTTTATTGTAGTACTGGGTTTTTCCTAAGGAATCATCGTGGCAGACATTGCAAATTCCGTTTGGCGGATCATGCTTTGCATAATTAGACCCAACTTCATTATCAAGAAATTCAACCCTCTTCCGTAGAGAAGGTATGGGTTTCCCATGGATACCATCCGATTCCGTCGCAACCCAGGTCTGAACCATAAAGGCATTGAACTTGTCTTTTGGATCATTAACCCCTTCCGAATAATACGGGTTGGAATCCCCGTGCGGATCATGACAATCCCAACAGAACTTGCCGCCTTTCCATACCGGATTGACAATTTTATATTGATCACCGGCTATTATGTTATTCGGAAAGCCTTCCGCCAGGGTGATTGTATTATTTGTATGGCTTTTGATTTTTCGCTTCAGATCTTTATTAAGGCCGTTTTTAAAATAAACAAAATAATCGTCATACTGTTTGATCCAGGCGTTCGCAACCCAGTTTTTGTCATCTTCTTTCAGCGAATCATTCATTTCTGGGGATGAATCCACGGTGCCGGTATCAATTATCACCTGAGCAACATCCTGTATCTGATAAGTTGTATTGAGTCCCACGGGATCGGGGAAGGGTGTATAGACTATTATGGAATCCGCCGTATTTGATTTAATTCTTCTTTTTTCATCAACATTGGGGCCATTGGTGATAACCACAAAATGATTATCTTTCCAAGTATCTATTCCCCAACCGGAATCAAGATCCCTGAACTTATTGTTAATAAAAGGAGGTTCATCTGTAACGCCGCTGTTGACAGCGTTTTCAATTATATTGATACTTCCCAGATAGGCCTGATAATGCTTGTAGCCAAAATGAAAGGACGACGCCTTGGCAATCTCGGGTTGAATAAACCCGAAGCCGGGCATATCAGGTTTAAATCCGGTAATATAATTATCACCCTCATGACATGTCTGACATTGTCCGCCACTATCGTCATCATGGCATTTCAGGCAGACCCCCATCATCACATACTGATTGGAGATGTCGGCAATTTCTTCGGCATTATTTATCTCGGCGGGCATTTCAACCTTATGCCGGGTACTGTTTGCCTCATGGCAATTACCATTTACCGAATCGGAGCATGAGGTTTGCCCGTTTACATAAAGCGCATGGTTCGGCCGTGAAATCTTATAGGGGGGATCATTAATCACCAAATCAGCATCAGCAGGGATGTCAGCTAATTGCGGCGCCATGGATTCGTCGTATTGATCATTGTGGCAGGTAAGGCATTCATTGTCATTTCCAAGCATATGACAATAGGCGCATTCCCTTTCAAAGCGCAGGGTGAAATGTTCGTGTCTTCGAAGACGGAAAGGATTGTCGTCCTTGCCGTGCAGTACATTATTGTCGTGGCAATACCAGCAACCGTTGGTTGGAAATTTTGCCGGCGGGTTATCGGATCCGACGTACAGATTTGGATCACCGTTTTCATCAAATTCCCTTCTGCCGTGGCCGGATTCAACCCAATCAAGCAAACTTATCCTGGCACGGCTGCCATTGAATTCTCCGAAATCATCAAAATCAGTTGACGGAGTGCTGTGACATTCGAGGCAGGTTACATCATTTATAACCGACCCGCCCCAGACCGGATCCTGCCCGCCCACATGACAAGCGGTGCCTGCACAACTTTTCGCCTTATGCTCACCGATTTTCGTACGATAATACGTGCCACCGTTCTTGAAATTTACATTTTTGGTTTTATTTACATGATAAAACCCGCTCACATGGGATTCTTCGTCATTCACCATCTCACCGCTTGACGGAACTCCTGTCTTGTGGCAATCAAGACAGGCACCGCCAACGGTATTATTATGGCAATCATCACAGGAAAAACCGGTATTCATGTGTCGGACATGTGAATTTGCCCTATCCGTTCCCGGGCCGGTATTTTTATACATGGGCATGGCAGACAGCCACATGTTTTCTTCCGTCCATGCTTTATCCGGCTCACTGGGATGACAGCTTAATTCCGGATGAGCCGCATCAATAACAAAGCAATCCATTTCCGGTGGATGACCGTGACAGGAATTACAATCTCGTTTTGCGGTGTTGTCATTCCATGGGTATGCCCGAAAATCCGTAGTCCTGCCCGTGCCGTCACTATGGCAATACGTGTTTTCACAATTTTTTGAAGCGGGTTTAAATGCAGGATCAGGAGAGCCGTCAATATTCCATTTTGGCGCAATATTTACATTTATTTCGCCGTTTGCATGATATTCAGTCATCGACCAATTGTTCCATCGCGTGTCGATATTATCATCAGGATTAAACTGATCGGTATAACCGTTTATGGTTGATTGATGACAATACCAGCAGGGATATTGCCTGATTCCGGCTTCACCGACTAACCTTTTATGCCCGAAGGTCTGCATTTCTCCAAAATCCTCATCCGGAGAATTCCAGAGTACATTTCCAAGTGAATTAAAGGTGTCCGGCCGGCCGTTATGGCAGCCGTCACAATCCATTTCGTAGGCGGGGTTGGACCAGTTTTCTGCATATGTGGTGTCATTGGGCGGCCCGCCGCGGCCGTCCTGGTGGCATTTCAAACAGACAACAGTGTTGTCCGGCACCTTGATGGAATGGTCCGGATTCCGCATGTCGTCAAGGTTATGGCACCCCGAGCATTTCACATTGAGATCAAGATGCTCGGAATGACTGTTGGAATTATGGCATTCCTTGCATACGGCACCGGTTCCGTCAAGCTTATGGGCAAAACCCACTTCATGACGATGACAATCAATACAATTTGTGCCATCTGTTGGTTTTGGGGTTACAAGATCGAGCAAGGTATGGGTTGTTGATCCGGTGCCGCCACTTTTATAATGAGCTGTAAGCGTATGGCAGACTTCGCAGATGCCGTCACGGATTGTATCTGCGTCGGCAAAGGCGTTGGTGCCGGAATTATCAAAGAACTTAACATTAACACCATTGACCTGTTGCCTGATCAACTGGCCGTATATAATGTGAAAATTCGTAGCAGGCGTCAGTCCCCTCCAAACTCCTGTGGCATTACCTTTTATTGTGATGGTATTATAAGGGTATTCGCCTGCATCTTCGACATTTAAAACCAGATAACTTTCCCTGAGATTCAAAGCATTCGGGTAGATGATCGTCCTGGCATACTCCGAGGTTTTGGCAGATAGACGGGCGGGATTCCAACCATTTTTATAGGTAATCCCTGTGGCGAGATCAAAGGTAAGGATGGATGTATCGGTGATGCGGTCATAGAAAAAACCGACAATTTTGCCAGATGCCAATTTCAACTGAGCCAGATCATCTACAGAATTCCAGTTCTTCTGCTCCTGAATATGGGGGTTATGACAATCTATGCATTGTCTGGTCCAGGGATTATCCGGATCATGATAAGCTGATTCGGTTTCTCTTCCGGAATGAGTTACCACTAAAGGACCTTCCACCTCATTGAAAGGTCCTGATTTTTTATTATGGCAACTCATGCATATCAAATTATACAACGTACGATCATTGTTGCCGATATCTTCAGGAAGGGGAGCATCCAAATGCCAGTATCCTGAAGACAAAATTGTTACTCCGTGGCAGCTTTCGCAATCAATGCCGTTTGAAATATTATGCGGTGCATCAATACTCATCCGGGCTTCTGCCGAAATTGCATAGAATAATGTGACGGCCAATATAATCAGCCCTGCTCTTCTCACCATAATGCTCCCCTACTGCTCGCGATACGATACAACGGCCGACTGCTCGAATATCGTGCCGTCCAGTAACATGCCGGTTACGGTTATCTCATTATTGCC